>JAYTCN010000489.1:0-15397 GCA_043736475.1 Paracoccaceae bacterium | reverse complement strand
CGCGGATTCAGATTTTCGCGGAAGCGGGCAATCGTGCCGCCTTTGCCGGCGGCGTCACGACCCTCAAAGACGACCACAATCCGTCTGCCGGTTGCGCGCACCGAGGCCTGCATTTTGACCAATTCGATTTGGAGCAATTCCAGTTCATCTGCATAGTCGCTGGTATCGATCCCGCGTCGATACGGATAGCTCGGGTCGATCAGATCGTCCTTGTCGGCTTTTTCGATTGCCCGGCGGATTTCCTTTGGCGCGGCATCGGAAAAATATTTGCTGATCGCTCCGCCAAACGGCTTGTCACTGTCAGTCTTGGCCATCTTGCCCTCGCGCCCGGTGTCGTCATCAGTATGGGGTGCCGGGCGAAGTCGCGCAACCGTGGCTAACCGCGACCGATGTTTCGCAGGTCATACGGTGTTGTTTGATAGATCTCGTTGATCCAATTGCCGTAAAGAAGATGCGCGTGGCTGCGCCAATGGTTTTCTGGCGTATTGGCAGGGTTGTTGCCTGGGTAATAATTGACCGGCACGTTGATGGCCACGCAGGCCGCGACATCGCGATCATATTCCTCTTTCAGCGTGCCCGAATCGTATTCGAAATGGTTGAAGACATACAGCGCCCGCTGCGCCTTGTCCTCAACCAGGCAAGGGCCGGAATCGGCGGATGTCACCAATATTCGCAGTCCGGCGCGTTCGATATCGGCAGTCCTGTTCTCGGTCCAGCGGCTGACCGGCACGACAAAATCGTCGGCAAAACCGCGCAAGTACGGCGACGACGGTGCCAGGTTTTGATGGTTGAAGCAGCCAAATGCCTTGGCGGGCAGGATGTACTTGGGAACGCCGTGAAAATGCGACAGCATTGCCATCCCGCCCCAACAGACGCCGAAGGTCGAATGCACGTTGGTCTGGGTCCAGTCCATCACCTCGACCATCTCGTCCCAGTAGGACACCTTTGGATAATCGAGATGTTCGATCGGGGCGCCGGTGATGATCAGGCCGTCGAATTTCTGTTTTTTGGCCTTCTGGAATGGCTTGTAGAATGCTTCCATATGTTCGGCGGAGGTGTTGCGGGTCTGGTGCTCGGTCATCCGGATGAGCGTCAATTCGATCTGCAGGGGCGTTGCCCCGATCAAACGGGCGAACTGGGTTTCGGTCTGTGCCTTCTTGGGCATCAGATTCAGCAGACCGATTTTCAGCGGCCGGATGTCCTGCCGGTTCGCGGTTTCCTCGGACATGACCGATACACCTTCGCGCTTCAGCACGTCATGGGCGGGCAGGCTGGCGGGAATGCGGATCGGCATTTTGGTTCCAGATTGGCTTTGGCGGGTTTGGTTACTACCGGGTTTGCCAGCGCACAAGGCGAACTTGGAACGAATCGGAATTGGGCGTAGGCTGCATTTGCATTTTCAAGAAGTGATTTTGGTGGGGGATTGTGATGGGCAGGGCATTTGTCGCTGTGGTGTTGGTTTCCGGCGTGATCAGTTGCACGTCGCCAGATCTTTCGTCCGAGATCGGCACATTCTCGCAGGCGGTGAGCAGCGTCTCGGTAGAATACAAGCGGGCGCTGGCGATTGGTCCCGGAACGGTCAGAGAGGGGCAAATGAATGCGCTTGTCGCTGACCGGAAGTTATTGATTGACCTGACGGAAGAATGTGACGCGGTTGGGTCCAATGACACGCGACCGAAACTGTCAGATTGCGTAATCAACGACGAAGGTTTGTCGTTGTTGGAAAATTCGGTAGCGCGTGCGGCAACGCAGATCGAACTGTTGGCAAACTATTTCGCGGCCCTCGATGCGCTGGCGAAGTCGAAGGGTCCATCTGACATAGAAAACGCTGCAGGTGCAGCGATTTCGTCGATTGGCGGGTTTGCCGCGGCTGTTCCGGGAGGGGGGTTGGGCGAATTCGCAACATCGCTGCAAGACCGTCGCACCGGTATCATCAAAGCCAGTAGTTTTTTTGCCGACCAGTATCGGCATCGCAAACTTCGATCTGTCGTGTCGATGGCCGATCCGGCGATTGAGCGTATCGTCTTGGCGCTGGTTGATACCGCCGAGATGAACGGCATTCCCCCGACATCGGAAGCCTATTTGCGACTGACTGATGCGCAAGACCTGATGGATACGGCCAAGAATGCGCCGTCGGATGTTGAATATGCTTCGGCCATCAGGAATTTCTTCGCGGCCTACGACGAATTTGTTTTGTACCGGGAAAAGGGCCTGATCCCGCGTTTGGAATTGATCCGCGAAACGCATGCCGCGCTTCTTGCGCGTTTGAACGGGCCCGCGACGCCACAAGAAATTATTGCACTGATCGACAAGTTGAAAGTTATCGAAACTGGATTTGAATGAGGTGAAATATGACAAGCCTGTCACAAAAGAATGCTCAACGATTTGATGGTTTGCGCGACCAACAGCTGGCGGGACTCAAGAAGGTCAACGCCGCAAGGCGCGAGGCATCAGCTGCCGGCAGATTTGACGAAGAAAACCAGCTTATCGCACAGCGCACGGCGCTGCGGCACAGCCTTTTGGACATCGACAAAGCCGAGGATGCATACATTCGGTCCAGTCTGTCTGTTGGCGAGGCCGAAAACTTGCTCAAGAAGGCGAGCAGCGACGCCCGTGACGCAGTGGAAAAAATGGTCAAGATTGCCGAAACAATAAAGAAAGCCGCTGAATTGATCGGCTTGCTCACGAAACTGGCTAGTCTATTTCCCTAAAATTGCCGCGCCACCAACCCGACAAAATCCTGCGGCGATTGGATTGTCGCCACATCCTCGGCCTCGACCGTCACGCCCCATTTCTCCGCCATCGCCGCATAAATCGGCAACCTATGCGCGATGAGTTGGCGGAAGGCCCAGCGGATGAAATCGTCGGGGTCGATTTTGGTTTCGGCGATGCGTTCGGATTTGCCGTATTCGGCCCATTTGGCGCGCAGGAACGTTTCGTTGTAATAGATCGGCTTGGGGTTCTTGTCGAAGCGGGCGATGAGTTGTTCGACATGGGCGTCGGTGCCGCGAATCCAGACTGGCAGCAGGTGCCCTGCCAACGGGCTGAGGATTGGGTCGTTGGCATTGCTCGGATCAACAATCTCGCACAGCGAGCCGCTGGTGTCGGCGACGAAATGGTCATAGCCGTAGATCGCCTGCGCCTTGTCGACGAAGCGCAGGGCGTCGAGGGTGGCGTTTTTCTCGGCTTCGGCATGCTGGCGCTGGCGCTGGATGTATTCCTCGAACGGAATGCCGCCTTTGGCCGGGTCGCCGGGTTTGCCAAGATAGGTCGAAAGCGGTGCCAGATTCTGGAAGCTGATATTCGAGGCGATATAGATCGAATCCTGCAGCAGCAGGTCGCGCAGGAACGGATTGCGCATCGCCTCGCGTTTGAAATTATCGACGATATGTTCGCCCATGTAGCGGGTGCCGATTCGGTAATCGACCGAATAATGAAACCATGACCCGCCAGCGCGCATGAGGTTTGCGACATGGGTTTTTCCCAGGCCGGACATGCCAAAGAGCGCCACCCGTTTGTGCGGGGCGCGGAGCCAATCCTGCGAATTTTCGTAAATCATGCTGGACCTTTGCCCCTCACGGTTGACTAGCGGCAACGCAACAATTGTTCAATAAAAACAAATCCGGCGGAGCAAATCTCCGCCCTGATCGAAACGTCTCTGTCTTCAGAAGGAATAACCTACTTTGACGCCGGCTGCATAAGCGATACCGGCATCCATTTCGGCCAGCGGAGTACCAGCGATGGCGATTGTTGTGCCACCCGGTTTGACCGCAGAAACCCCACCGGTGATTTTCATATTGGCGTGGGTATAGGTGGCGCCGACCCCGGCCGACCAGAATCCGTCTTTGGGGCTGAGCGGTGACGACAGGCCACCGGCGGCGCCTTCGTAGCCAACCTGTATCGCGCCCGACCAGGTATCGTTGAAACGGCGACCGATACCGATGTTCGTGGTGTAATAATCGCTTGTATATTCCACCAGCGGGCTTCCGGTGACACCGAGCAGGGTGGCTGGAGTCACGTCAAATCCATTCCAGTTGACCCATCTTGCCGAGCCGAACACCAATGTGCCGGCCATGATCCCGGTCTGGAAATCGAGGTTGACGGATTGGGGGGTGACGATGTTGGTTGGACTGGCGACGGAGCCAAAAAAGCCCGTTTCCGCGGTGCCAACGTCGTGACTGATTTCGGAGTTGTAGGTCAAGGCGACACGCAGGGCGATATCGGCAATTTCGTATGCGCCACCGGCAACAAACCCGAAGGCGGTACTGCGGCTAAATTCAGCGGTGTAACCGGAAAGTATTCCATAGGCGGCGCCGCTGAGCGTAACGTCAGCCGCGATCGACTGGGCGCGCACACCGCCATGCAAGCTGAGCCGGTCGCCGAGTTTGTAGCGGAGCAGCCCGGTCAGAGCAAAAGTATCGGCGAACGCCGAAGTGCCGCCAACAAGAAACGACCCGGTTGTCGGGTAAGAAATATCGGCGCCGTAGGGTTGATCGAATATCAGCGCGTATGAGAGTTTGCCGTTGATATTGTCGCGAAAACCGCCGCCCATCAGGATATGGTTTTGCGTTACGTTTCCCGTCTGACCACCGACGATAACCGATGTGCTGCCAATATTCGGCATGACCAATCCCAGGGAGAATTCGACGTAGCCGCCTTCTTCGAACAAGAGCGCGATCGATTGGCCGGAACGGTCCAGCCCGGCTGAATGGGCCGATGTCGCCCAGAGAACGGCAGCGGATGCAAGCAAGAATTGTTTCATGATGTCCCCTGTTGCGCATGTGGTCCATGCGTTGTCCTGCCATTTTGCAAAAACTCTATGGCGTCGTTGCCGGCAGGGTCAACAGATACCGGAGCGGCCATTTCAAGTCTGGGATGTCTATTGCCCGAAAGCGACACATTCCGGGCAGGAGGGGGCAGGGAAGTAAAATTGGCTGCTGGCCTTCGGACCGGAACTATTCAATATGCCAAGAGAAATTGCGAGGCAAACGCAATGCATCCGGGCTCTGCCAGGGAAAGTTTCGTCTGATTGCGCAGCAGAGGCAAAAGTTCGACTTGAACGTCAGGCGGGATGTCAGTGGTCCCGGTCAATATCACATTGCCTTTGGTCATCGGCTGCTTTCTTGGCGCTGAAGGACGGTCGGCCATGGCAAACGCGGGACGATCAGGACTTTGACTTCTCCCGGTCGGGGCGGGTTGGCGACAGCGTCGGCGGCCTCGGCCAGCGCGACACGGCGTGAAATCAACGGATCAATCTTGATCTTGCCCGTTGCGATCAGGTCGGCGGCGCGGCGGTGGGTGAAGGGGTTGACGAAGCTGCCAAGAATTTTGAGTTCGCGGAACAGCAGGTCGAAGGGTTCGATTTCCGCTTTCGCGCCTTTTGGCATGACACCAACGATCACCACGGTGCCGCCGGATTTGGCCAGTTTGGGGGCCTGGGCGACGGTTTCGGCGACGCCGGCGCATTCGAGGATGACATCGGCACCGCCGGGGATGCGGGTGAGCGGGTCACCGTCGTTCGGGTCGAAACTGGCCGTTGCGCCGAGGGTTTCCGCAAGGCTTCGACGCGAGGCCTGGCGGGTGACGAGGACAATCTGCGAGGCGCCAGCAAGTTTCGCCAGTTGGACGCAGAGCAAACCGATGACACCGCCACCCAGAACGATGACGGATTGGCCGGGTTTGATTGCGGCAATATCAAGCGCGTGAATGCAGCAGGCCAGCGGTTCGCAGAAAGCGCCGTGATCGGGGTGGAGGGTTTTGGGCAGCAGGAAGGCCTGTTTCTGGGGAACAAGCGCGTATTCGGCGAAACCGCCGTCGCGGTGGATGCCAAGCGCGATCAGGTTTTGGCAAAGGTTGACCCGGCCAAGGCGGCATTGCGGGCAGATGCCGCAGGAAATGTTGGGGTCGGCGGTGATGCGGTCGCCGATGGCAAAGCCGGTGACGGAGCTGCCCATGGCCTCGATGATGCCGGAATATTCGTGGCCGAGGGTGACGGGCGGGGTGCTGGGAAACTCGCCTTTGAACAGGTGGCGGTCGGTGCCGCAAATGCCGCAAGCTTCGACCTTGATGAGGATGTCATCGGGGCCGGGGACCGGGCGGGGCACGTCGGTCAGCGCCAGATGTCCGACAGACAGAAGTCGCAAGGCTTGCATTGAATCCTCACACCTGGGTTAATCGCCCGAACCTAGCGAAAACAGGGGCGATCAGAAAGAGGTGAACGCGATCCCGGCGCCTGTAGCGATGACCGCCAGCGCAAAACCGTTTTCGAGTAGGGTCTTGTTGCCTGCCGCGAGCTTGCCAAGCGCAATTCCGGCACTTGCGCCCGCAGCGGCGCCGAGTGTGAGTTGGCCCGCCAACGGCCAGTCGACATAGCCCGACCAAGCATAGGAGCTTGCAGAGGTCAGGCCGAGGGCGGCTATCACCACAAGCGAACTGCCGATGGCCTGGCGGATGGGCAGGCCGGTGGTGCGCATCAGGGCTGGGACGACAAGGAAACCGCCGCCGATACCGAAGAAACCGGCCAGCGCCCCGACGCCCAATCCGGCTGGGGCGAGGCGGGGCAACATATGGCCGGCGGTTTGGGCATTGAGTTGCACTCCCGTATTGCCGTTGGTCGCGTGGTTGCGGAATTGCAGGAATCCGACGATGATCATCAACAGGCCAAACCAAGCCAACAGTCGTTGACCGTCAAAGGATTTGGCGACTTCCGCCCCAAACGCTGCGCCGATAATGCCTGCGACGGCAAAGACGCCCGCACAGCGCCATCTGACCGTGTTTGCGCGCCATTGGCCGACGAGGCTGAGCGCCGCCCCTGCGGCGACGACAACGGCAGCGGTGCCGATGGCGGTATGCGGGTCGGTCAGGCCGACGAAGTAGATCAGCAACGGCACCGCGAGGATCGAGCCACCGCCACCGAGCAGACCGAGCACCAGCCCGATCAGGCCGCCGGAGGAAAGCGCGAGAAGCAGGCTCATCGCGATCCGAACAATCGGCTGAAAACCGAAGGCTGCCGCTCGCCTTGCACAACTGGCAGGCCGTGCATGTTCCAGGCCGAAAGGCCGCCCGCCATGATGCAGGCCTTTTTCCCACCAGCGGCTGCAAGTTGTCCGGCATACATCTGCGTGCGTGTGCCTGACAGGCAACTGAAGATCACGGTTTCACCAGAGGCGACTTTCAGGTCGGCGATCTGGCCAAGGGGCACGTTTTCGGCACCCTCGGGGAAGGAGCCGGCAAATTCCCCGGCTGAACGCACGTCGATCAGACGGGCACCCTTGGCCATCATAGCGCGTGCCTGGACGGGGGAAACGGATTGCAGCGACATGGGATTTATCCTTTTTGTTCCGCGACTTCGGTCGCACAGTAGAGGTCATAGAGGGTGGAAAGAAGGGTTTCGGTGCGCGCATCGGCGATGCGATACCACAGGGTTTGGCCTTCACGGTCAAAGACGACCAGTCCTTCGTCGCGCAGCACCGCGAGATGTTGGGACAGGGCAGATTGCGACAGGCCGACGGCGACACAAAGCTGGGTGACATTGGCGCGGCCCAGTCGGACAAGTTTGCACAATATCATCAGGCGGCGCTGGTTTCCCGCCGCTTTCAGCATGTCGGCAATCTGGCCAGCGCTTGCCTCAAATCGGGCGAAGTTTACGCTGTTCGGGATATGCATAATTCGTGCCTTAATTTAGGTATTGTTAAATTAGATAATACTAATGTAATGTCAAGTGAGATATTGATCGGGAGCAAACCATGTCGGACATCCAGGGGTTTTTTGACCCGGCGACCAGCACGATCACCTATCTTGTTGCCGATCCTGCCAGTGGCGCTGCGGTGGTGATTGATCCGGTCCTGGATTATGACCCGGCAAATGGAACGGTCGACACCCGATCGATCGAAAAAGTGCTTGAGGTTGTACGGTCGCGCGGCCTGAAACTGGACTTGGCTTTGGAGACCCACGCCCATGCCGACCACCTTTCGGCGGCTACCTATGTGAAAGCCAAGACCGGCGCGAAGATCGGGATTGGCGAACATATCCGGGACGTGCAGAAAATATTCCGTCCGATGTTCATGGCCGAGGACATCAAATCCGATGGCGGCGATTTCGACCTGCTGTTCCGCGACGGGGAAACATTCAAAGTCGGCGGTCTGACGTTTGAGGTTTTCCACACCCCCGGCCACACGCCTGCCGATGTCAGCTACAAGGTCGGGGAAAATGTCTTCATCGGCGATACGCTGTTCATGCCCGACTATGGCACCGCGCGGACCGATTTTCCGGGTGGCGATGCCCATCGGTTGTTCCGTTCGATCCAGCGGTTGCTGGCACTGCCACGCGAGACCAGGCTGTTCCTGTGCCACGACTATCTGGCCCCGGGACGTCAGGTGCATCGTTGGGAAACCACGGTGGGCGAGCAGATCGACCGCAATATCCACCTGTCTGATGGGCGGTCCGAGGCCGAATTCGTCGGGATGCGCGAGGCGCGGGACAAGTCGCTGGCGACGCCAAGGCTGTTGTTGCCCTCGATCCAAGTCAATATCCGGGCCGGACGGTTTCCTGCGGCAGAGGCAAATGGGGTGCGGTTCTTGCGGATACCGGTGCGGGTGAAGGGCGGGGCGGCGGAGGCGGTGGTTTGACGGGGAAAGGCTTCCCCCTCACTCCCACTCGATCGTTCCCGGCGGTTTCGAGGTGATGTCATAGGTGACGCGGTTGATGCCGGGGACTTCGTTGATGATGCGGGTGGCGGTTTCGCCGAGGAAGTCGTGGCTGAACGGGTAGTAGTCGGCGGTCATGCCGTCGACCGAGGTGACCGCGCGTAAAGCTCAGGCGAAATCGTAGGTGCGCCCGTCGCCCATGACGCCGACGGTGCGGACCGGCAGGATGGCGACGAAGGCTTGCCAGATGTCGTCGTACAGGCCGTGTCTGCGGATCTGGTCGATATAGACGGCGTCGGCGCGGCGCAGGATTTCCAGTTTCTGCCGGGTGATTTCGCCGGGGCAGCGGATGGCGAGGCCGGGGCCGGGGAAGGGGTGGCGGGTGACGAATTTTTCCGGCAGGCCGAGTTCGCGGCCGAGGGCGCGGACTTCGTCCTTGAACAGCTCGCGCAGCGGTTCGACGAGTTTGAGGCCCATCTTTTCGGGCAGGCCGCCGACGTTGTGGTGGGATTTGATCGTCACCGACGGGCCGCCGGAGACGCTGACGCTTTCGATCACGTCGGGGTAGAGGGTGCCCTGGGCGAGGAATTTGGCGCCACCGATCGAATGGGCGTGTTTGTCGAAGACGTCGATGAACAGTTTGCCGATGATCTTGCGCTTGGTTTCGGGTTCGGAGACGCCTTCGAGGTTGCTCAGGAACAGTTCGGATTCGTCGGCGTGGATCAAGGGGATGTTGTAATGGTCGCGGAACATGGTGGTGACTTCGGCAGCCTCGCCTTGGCGCAAGAGGCCGTGATCGACGAAAACGCAGGTGAGCTGGTCGCCGATGGCCTCGTGGATGAGGATGGCGGCAACCGAGGAATCGACGCCGCCGGAAAGGCCGCAGATGACTTTTTCGGTTCCGACCTGGGCGCGGATCGCGGCGAGAGCCTGTTCGCGGTAGGCACCCATGGTCCAGTCGCCGGTGAAGCCTGCGAGGTTGACGAAGTTTTTGTAGAGCGTCGCGCCGTTCGGGGTGTGGTGGACTTCAGGGTGGAACTGGACGGCGTAGAAGTTGCGTTCGAGGTCGGCGGTGATGGCAAAGGGCGCGTTGGGGGAGGTGCCATAAACGCTGAAACCGGGGGCGATGCGCGAGACGTGGTCGCCGTGCGACATCCAGACTTGTTCGGTTTGGCTGGTAAACCAGCCGGTGAGAAATGGGAGGGTTTCTTTGGTTGGTGTCACATAGGCGCGGCCAAATTCAGCGGTGCCGTGGCCGCGTTCCACTTTGCCGCCAAGGCAATGCATCATCACCTGCTGGCCGTAGCAGATGCCGAGAATGGGAATCCCGAGGGTGAAAATGCCGACGGGCGGCATCGGTGCGCCGTCAGCGAAGACCGACGCCGGGCCGCCGGACAGGATGATGGCTTTGGGGGCGAAGCCGGCGAGGAATGCATCGGTGACTTTGTTGAATGGGTGGATTTCGCAATAGACGTTCAGTTCGCGCAGGCGACGAGCGATCAGCTGGGTGACCTGGCTGCCAAAGTCGATGATCAGAAGGCGCTGGTGCGATGGTGCTGTCATGGGGCCTGATAGGCAGCGCGGCGGATTCGCGCAAGGGCCGGGCGGGCTTGTCGCAGACGTTGGCCTGAGTGGCGGTTTCGGGGCGAATGTTTGGGGCGGTGGACCTAGAAAGAGGCAAAGTTTGATGCCCCTGATGCCGGAGATACGCCTATGTCATCCCTCGATATTGAACCCTCGGCAGGCCGACGCATGCGCGGCGGTGGCGGTGCGGCGAGGCGGGCGGAGCGGACGGCGCCGCAGCACGAATTCGCCCGATACATCGAACGGAGGATTCCGAATTTCGAGATTCTGAATGCCGAGGCATTGGAAATCATCGAGTGGAATGCCGATACGATACTGGAGGAAGTTGGGGTCAAGTTTGTTGACAATCCGGCGGCGCTTGCGCTGTGGCGCGATGCTGGTGCGGATGTGAAGGGTGAGCGTGTGCATATTGCGCGCGGGCTGGCGCGGAAATTATGTGCGACCGCACCGTCGGTTTATACCCAGCATGCGCGAAATCCGGAGCGGAGCGTCGTGGTCGGGGGCAAGTCGCTGGTATTGGCCCCGGTTTACGGGCCGCCGTTCATTCGTGATCTCGAAGGCGGCAGACGTTACGCGAAGATCGAGGATTTCCGCAATCTGGTGAAGCTCGGCTATGCCTCGAAATGGTTGCACCATTCCGGCGGCACCGTCTGCGAACCGACCGATGTTGCGGTCAACAAGCGGCACCTGGACATGATCTATTCGCATATGACGCTGAGCGACAAGCCGTTCATGGGCTCGGTGACCGAAGCGTCGCGGGCGCAGGATTCGGTCGATATGTGCAAGATCCTGTTCGGCGAGCAGTTCGTCGCCGACAACACGGTGATGACCTCGCTGATCAACGTCAATTCGCCGCTGGTGTTTGACGGGATCATGATGGGGTCGCTGGAAGTATATGCGCGCAATAATCAGGCGGTGATCCTGTCGCCGTTCATTGTCGGCGGCGCGATGGCTCCGGTCACCGTGGCCGGGACATTGACGCAAGTGTTGGCCGAGGCGATGGCGGGGATTGCCTATTCGCAACTGGTGCGGGCCGGCGCGCCGGTGATATTCGGGGCGTTCGTCACCTCGATCGACATGAATTCGGGGGCGCCGACCTTTGGCACCCCGGAAGCGTCGAAAATTCTCTGGGGCGCCGGGCAATTGGCGCGGCGGATGAACCTGCCGTTCCGCTCGGGCGGCGGGCTGTGCAGCTCGAAACTGCCCGATGCCCAGGCGGCCTATGAATCGGCGAACACGTTGCAAGCGGCTTTGCTGGGCGGGGTCAATTTCATGCTGCATGCCTGCGGCTGGCTCGAGGGCGGGCTGGTGTCGTCAATGGAGAAATTCGTCATGGACGCCGACCAGCTGGGGATATTGCATTCGATTGCCGAAGGGATTGATATTTCCGAGAATGGTCAGGCGATGGGAGCCATTCACGAGGTTGGGCCGGGCGGGCATTATCTGGGCTGCGAACATACCCAGGCGAATTTCAAGACCGCGTTCTGGCGGACCAATGTGCTGGATTACAAGCCATTCGAGACCTGGAGCGACGAAGGCAGCCGGGACACGATGACGCTGGCCAATGCCCGGATGCGCCGGACGCTGGCGGAGTATCAGCAGCCAGAGATTGATCCGGGTATCGACGAGGCATTGCAGGCGTTCATGCGCAAGCGCAAGGATTCGATGCCCGACGCCTTCGCCTGAATTTGGTGGCGTGAACCAGCCCGGATTGCTTTGGCTCGTTCAAGAAAACCCCGTTGTCCGAGTCGTTTCGGGCTCGGGTCCGCCGCCGACGCGTCAGGCAAATTTTCGCAGCATCGCTGCCAAAATCAATACATGGCGCGACGCCGGATAGGAATTGTCGCCTTGGATTCGGCGGTCGTTGAGATCGGTTTCCTCGGCAGCAAGCGTTGCGAGTGGCGCATTTGGCGAATAGCCATAGCGTGCGAAGGCCCTTTGCATGGCCTTTTGTCGCAGATCCGTCGCGGCAAATTGCGCGGCTTTCACCAGTGTTTTCGGGCGTCGCAGCGTGAACTGAATTTCTGAAGGATCAGACATGGGTGCTTCCAGTAATTGGGAAGCCAAATCTGCGTGCCCGGACCCGGGTGTTGCGCGATTTCTAAGCCAGCGTACGCACCCTCAGGATTAATGTATTTTTCATATTACAACTTTAGGTAGTTTTTTATAAATCTTAATCATCTTCGTGATCGCCGCTTCTTCGCTTTGGAAAGCCCCCCAAAATGCTCCCAATCAGCGTAACCACATCATCCAGATTGCCGGAATGGATACCGGAAACGACGCGTAACTATCTCAGCCATACCATTGCGGGCGTGTCCTTGCGCGCAGTGGCGCGTGCCAGGAGCATCCATGCCTCGACAGTTATGCGCCAAATTCGCCGACAAGAGATCAAGCGGGACGATCCGCTTGTTGACGAAGCACTTCAGCGCATCGAGCGGGTCTATTTTCCAGACCGGGAAGCAGGCCACGGATTTCAGGAGTCCCCTGCGATGTTGTCGGAACAAACTATACGTCCAACGATCAATGACTTGCGAATTGTGCATGAGGCCAAGCGGATTCTGCGCCGACTGTGCGAGACCGGCGCGTTTCTGGCGGTTGCGCCAGGCGTTCAGCAAGCCGTTGTCTTCCGGCAAACCGCCGACAAGTCGCTCAGCAGGATTGCCGTGGTCGCCAGAGAAATTGCCCATGCTTTTGCCCTGAAAGACTGGATCGAGGGTCGTCGGGCCGGTTCGGTGGGCAAATATGTGATAACGGCCGCCGGACGCGCAGCGCTCAAACGTATTTTGGCGGAAGATACAGCCTTAAAAAGAGCCACTGCCGGGTTCGCCGAAGAATCCCGGCCGTTCAGCGGCCAACATCAGGAGATGGGCGAACGCTGGGTCATGGGGGCGGATGGATCGCGGCCCGAAAGGATACAGACAAACCTGGCCGAAAGTCCGGTGACGTCGCTGGGGCGGAAAAAGGGTTTGGACGGCGAGCCGTTTCTGAATTCCGATATGATACAGGCCGGGGAAAGACTGCGCGAGGACTTCGAGATCGCGCAAATGGGACCACGGATTGCCCAAAACTGGGACAGGTTTCTGACGGTATCGGTGCGCCACGGATACGAGAATACCGGTGGCAACGACCGCCCGTCGGCGGCGCGCGACCGCGTTGCGGCAGCTTTGGCCGAACTGGGACCGGGCCTGGCAGACGTGGCGTTCCGCTGCTGCTGTTTCCTCGAGGGCCTGGAGACGGCCGAAAAACGCCTCAACTGGTCAGCCAGATCGGGAAAGGTCGTGTTGCGTATCGCACTGGCACGGTTGGCGCTGCACTACGGGCTTGGTTCAGGCAAGCCGTTGCAGCGGGCGGCTTAGACCGCGGGTGAATGCGGCGGGGCGCTATTGGCCCGCCGCGACCGGGTCAGGCGCCGGCGGCAGCAATGATCGGAGCGAAATCGGCAGCTTTCAGCGACGCGCCGCCGACCAGGCCGCCGTCAACATTGGACACGGCGAAAATCTCGGCCGCGTTCGATGGTTTGACGGAACCGCCGTAGAGAATCCGAAAGGCGTCGCCGGATTCGTCGCCAAAGCGCTTGATCAATGTTTCACGAATAAAATCATGAACTTCGGCGATTTCTTTAAGAGTCGGTGTGCGCCCGGTGCCGATGGCCCAGACCGGTTCGTAGGCGATGATCGCATTGGCGGGACCGGCGGTGTCGGGAATCGATCCGGCCAGTTGGGCGGCGATGATGGTCAGAGTTATGCCGGAATCGCGCTGCGCTTCTGTCTCGCCGACGCAAATGATTGCCACGAGGCCCGCCGCATGGGCGATTTCCGATTTGGCGCGGATCAGGCGGTCACTTTCACCATGATCGGCGCGGCGCTCGGAATGGCCGAGAATGACATGGCTGGCGCCGGCATCTTTCAGCATATCGGCGGAAATGTCGCCGGTATGGGCCCCGGAATTTTCCGTGTGACAATCCTGGCCGCCAATTTTGAAACCGCCTTTGGCATGTTGAATGCGCCAGTTCAACTGCGCGATCAAAGTTGCGGGCGGGCAGATAACGACGTCGCAATTTGGGTACTGGTGGCCGACGATGAGTGTGTCGATTTCGGCCAACGAGGCGCTGAGGCCATTCATTTTCCAGTTTCCGGCGGCAACTTTGCGGCGTTGGATCATTTGTCACCCCAGTTTTCTCGTCGCACCCGGTCGGACAACGCGATGGATTGTTTCAGTGGCAGCATGAGCGCTGTGCGGGGGTTATTTGTGAAAGTCACGCTGTTTCCATGCGCCGCAAGTAATAATACGATCCAACGGCGACAAAAGCATGCGCGACCAAACCCGGAGCGACACCGGCAAAAGGCAATTGGCCGGTTGCGGCAATCCAAGTGTCAACGCCAAACAACAGAAGATGCATGGCAATATTGGTCCATAAAACGGCAATGAGTGTGGCGGTGGCCGGGTGATTACGGACCAGGAAATTGAGCAATGCCGACGGCAGGATCGTTGCGCCGAGGACGCGGAACAAAATTGCGGTTTCGTCTGACCCGGTCATTTTGAACGCGGATGTGGCGGTTGACGGCGACAGGAACATCATGCCGCCAAACAGCAAGGCGATGATGGCGACGATGGTCAGAAACAAACTTCGGCTCACTGGACTTCCCCGCTATTGGCGCGGGTCTTCAGGTACCCGCGAATTTGATTGATTCACCACAGCCACAGGCTTCGGTGACATTGGGATTGTTAAAGCGGAAACCGCTTTCAAGCAAGGAAACCTGATAGTCGATCTCGGTGCCGAACAGGAACATCTGCGCCATCGGCGCGATCATCACCCGGGCCGGGCCCTGTTCGACCACTTCGTCCAGCGGGTTGATGCTGTCGGCGAATTCCATGGTGTATTCCATGCCCGCGCAGCCGCCTTTCTTGACGCCGATGCGCAGGCCGGATTTCTGGCCGGACTCCATGAGTTTGGCGATCTGCGCTGTCGCCGCTGGGGTGATGGTGACGGCTTGTTTGCCGGGGATGGAGAACATGGTGCTGCCTTGTGGTGCTGGTAACTACGTAGGGAAGAATTGGGAGGCAATCAAGGCAAGTCGGCTTCGTTCCTGAAATGTTAGGGAAATGTGGGCAAGTTGCGCCGATATTGAAGAAAGAGCGTCGCTCGACTTAGTGTGGCCCGCGGCGGC
>JAYTCN010000488.1:0-6347 GCA_043736475.1 Paracoccaceae bacterium | reverse complement strand
CCAAAGCGAACCGAGAGCTAATTGACAGCAACTGTAACGCGCAAGAATGTGGCCGGAATAGACGTTCTATCGGTGCTCGCGCTCTTGTTTTGGCTGTTGAACAAAGCCTCCAGCTCGCTTTGCAAATCGTCGGCCTTGCCGTTCTTTTCAGCGGCTTCAAAAGCATTCATGGTCGGGCCATAGAATGTCCGGAACGTTTCCAAAAGTTTTGACGGCGCGCCGGGCGACTCGATGGTATAGGATTCCCTTGCGAAGGAAATATTCTGCTTTGGCACGCCGGCACCGGTAAACCGTTCGATCACGTTGCTTTCAACGCCCCAGGTCATCGGGCTGACGAAACCTTCCGGTGGCGGCGGGGAGTAGGCGGAGCTTATTTTCAGGATTTGGGCAACCAATGTCGGGTCACCTGGAATCCAGTTTCCCATGACAATCCGGCCACCGGGCCGTGTCACGCGCACCATTTCCTTGGCGACATCGTGCGGTCTGGGCGCAAACATGGCACCGAAGATGCTGACGACCAGGTCAAAAGAATCGTCTTTGAGGTCACTAAGGTTGGACGCATCGCCTTCCTGAAAATGGCAATTCTGCAAACCTTCTTCTTTTGCGCGCTTGTTCCCTGCTTCAACCAGATTGCTGGCAATGTCGATACCGAGCACGTCCGCGCCTAGCCTTGCTAGTGGGAGAGCCGTTGTGCCGTCACCACATCCCAAGTCCAAAACCTTGAGTCCTTTGACGGGTCCAAGGCCTTGGACAAGTGCCTCACCGCTTTTTCGCAAGCTCTGCGCAATGCGCGTGAAATCACCTTTTTCCCAAAGTGCCTTGTTCGGATTCATTGAAGTTCTCCTATCCTGGGTTGTTAAGATAATATTGAACGGGGGCTGACCTGCCCTACATAAACCCCAGTTCCAGCCGCGCTTCGTCGCTCATCATCTGCATGCCCCATTGCGGTTCCCAGACGATCTCGACGTTGACGGTTTTGACGCCGGGCAGCGGTTCGATGGCCTCGGCCACCCAGCCGGGCATTTCGCCGGCGACCGGGCAGCCGGGGGCGGTGAGGGACATGGCGACGCCAACGTCGCCTTCGGGTGAAATGTCGATGGTATAGACGAGGCCGAGGTCGAAGATGTTGACCGGAATTTCCGGGTCATAGACCGAGCGGCAGGCCCCGACGACGCTGTCATAGAGCGGGTGGTCGGTGGACGAAGGCCGGATCAGCGGCGCGCCTTCCATCGGGGCTTCGGTTTCGGCGTTCATTTTGGACCCTTGGAATTCCTGACCAAACATATAAGGAATGCGGCGGTTTTCGTCCAGTGTGGCACAATGGCAAAAGTTTTCTCGTTTCAGATCAAGGCGCGCGACGGGCGGGCGCGGACGGGCGTTATTTCAACGCCGCGCGGCGAAATCCGCACGCCTGCGTTCATGCCGATCGGGACTGCTGCGACGGTGAAGGCGATGTTGCCGGAGAATGTGCGGGCGACGGGGGCGGATATTCTGCTTGGAAATACCTATCATTTGATGCTGCGCCCCGGTGCGGAGCGGATGCAGCGGCTGGGGGGCCTGCACAGGTTCATGAACTGGGACCGGCCGATCCTGACCGACAGCGGGGGGTTTCAGGTGATGAGTTTGGCGGATTTGCGCAAGATGTCTGAGGACGGGGCCAAGTTCAAAAGCCATATTGACGGGTCCGAGCATTTCCTGACGCCGGAGCGCAGCATGGAAATTCAGGCCATGCTGGGGTCGGATATTGTGATGGCGTTCGACGAATGCACGCCGTTTCCGGCGGAGAAGGATGTGGCGGCGGCGTCGATGCGGCGATCGATGCGCTGGGCTGAACGGTCGCAGGCGGCGTTTGGGGATAGGCCAGGATTCGCGCTGTTTGGCATTCAGCAGGGGTCGGTTCACGAAGATTTGCGGCAAGAGAGTGCCGAGGCGCTGAAGCGCATCGGCTTTGATGGTTATGCCATGGGCGGACTGGCCGTGGGTGAGGGGCAGGGCGAGATGTTCGGGGTGCTGGATCATGCGCCCGGAATGTTGCCCGATGACAAGCCGCGCTATCTGATGGGGGTGGGCAAGCCGGACGATATTGTCGGCGCGGTTCTGCGCGGGGTGGACATGTTTGATTGCGTTTTGCCGACGCGTTCGGGGCGAACCGGGCAGGCTTTCACCCGCTTTGGCGTGGTCAACGTCAAGAATGCGCGGCATGCCGAGGACACTCGGCCACTGGACGCGGAATGCGGCTGTCCGGCCTGCCGGAACTATTCGCGGGCCTATCTGCACCATGTATTCAAGGCCCAGGAGATCATCGCCTCGATGTTGCTGACCTGGCACAATCTGCATTATTATCAGGAACTTATGGCCGGATTGCGGGGAGCGATCGCGCTGGGCGGTCTGGCGCAGTTTGTGGCAGACTTTGCCATGCGGCGCGATGGTGGCGATAGCAGGTAACTTTGATACCCGGGCCGGGCGTATTTTTGCAACGATGCCGGGTTAAATGTGCCGAATGCTTGCAGCTGACTGTGCTGCTGGCTAGCATAAACGAAACGAGTGCGGATGGTTGTCTTGAAAGCGGTCGGACAGGCAACCATTTGACTAAGCCAGACATGGAAATGCCCAATTGCTGCTGGAGACTCCGGGGCACAGGCGTTTCGCGGAAAGGATCAGAATGTCAGACAAGAGCAGCGTGACCTATCCGGTTCTTCCCCTGCGCGACACGGTGGTTTTCCCCCATATGATCGTGCCTTTGTTCGTTGGCCGCGAGAAATCGGTACGGGCGCTTGAAGAAGTGATGAAGGAAGACAAGCAGATATTGCTGTCGAGCCAGCGCGACGCCAGCGAAGACGAGCCGACACCGGAAACCATCTATCGGACCGGTGTTTTGGCGAACGTGTTGCAGCTGCTCAAATTGCCCGATGGCACGGTGAAAGTTTTGGTCGAGGGCAAGCAGCGGGCGAAGATCACCAAGTTTCTGCCAAACGATTCGTATTTTGAAGCCGAAGCGGAGCTGATCGAAGAAACCCAGAACGATTCCGACGCGATCGAAGCCCTGAGCCGGTCGATAGCCGAAGAATTCGAGCGTTACGCGCGCCTGAACAAGAACATTCCCGAGGAAGCGCTTTCCGCCGTCGGCGAAACCAAGGGTGCAGCCAAGTTGTCGGATATGGTTGCCGGGCATCTTGGGATCAAGATCGAGGAAAAACAGGCCCTGCTGGAAATCGCCGATGTCGGCGAGCGGCTCGAAAAAATCTATGGCCTGATGCAGGGCGAGATGTCGGTGCTGAAGGTCGAGAAACAGATCCAGACCCGGGTCAAGTCGCAGATGGAGCGAACCCAGCGCGAGTATTATTTGAACGAGCAAATGAAGGCGATCCAGC
The DNA here is from genome assembly GCA_043736475.1 of Paracoccaceae bacterium. Classification (GTDB taxonomy): domain Bacteria; phylum Pseudomonadota; class Alphaproteobacteria; order Rhodobacterales; family Rhodobacteraceae; genus JANMOK01. Next base: position 2,976 of record JAYTCN010000488.1, on the reverse strand, counting down.
GCGAACTGGGTGACGGCGAGGGTGAACAGAACGAAGTCGCCGAAATCGAGGGCCGGATCGCCAAGACAAAGTTGTCGAAAGAAGCCAAGGAAAAGGCTGACGCAGAATTGAAGAAACTCAAGTCGATGTCGCCGATGTCGGCCGAGGCGACGGTGGTGCGCAACTATCTTGACTGGATGCTGTCGATTCCATGGGGCAAGAAAACCAAGGTCAAAAAGGATTTGAACGCCGCGCAAAAGGTGCTGGACGACGATCATTTCGGACTTGAAAAGGTCAAGGAACGGATTGTCGAGTATTTGGCGGTGCAGAGCCGCAGCCAGAAGCTGCGCGGGCCGATCCTGTGTCTGGTCGGGCCGCCAGGGGTGGGCAAGACCTCGCTTGGGAAATCGGTCGCCAGGGCGACCGGGCGCGAGTTCATCCGAATTTCGCTGGGTGGCATACGCGACGAATCCGAGATACGGGGCCATCGGCGGACCTATATCGGCTCAATGCCCGGCAAGATCATCCAGTCGATGAAAAAGGCCAAGACCAACAACCCGTTGATCTTGCTGGATGAAATAGACAAGATGGGGCATGATTTCCGTGGCGATCCGGCATCGGCGATGCTCGAGGTGCTCGACCCGGAACAGAACTCGACTTTCGTCGACCACTATCTGGAAGTCGAATACGACCTGTCGAACGTGATGTTCATCACGACGGCGAACTCATACAATATGCCGCGTCCGCTGCTCGACCGGATGGAGATCATTCCGCTGTCGGGCTACACCGAGGATGAAAAGGCCGGGATTGCCCGCCATCACCTGATTTCCAAGCAGGAGGAAGGCCATGGCTTGCGCAAGGGCGAGTTCGAGCTGACCGACGAAGGCCTGACCGACATCATCCGCTATTACACCCGCGAAGCCGGAGTGCGGAACCTCGAACGCGAGATCGCCAAACTGTGCCGCAAGGCGGTGGCCGAGATCGTAAAGGGCAATACGACCAAGGTTGTCGTGACCCGGGCCAATCTGGCCGACATGCTGGGCGTGCAGCGGTTCAACTATGGTCTGGCCGAGGAAAACGATCAGGTTGGCGTGACCACGGGCCTGGCCTGGACCGAAGTTGGCGGCGATTTGCTGCAGATCGAGGCCTTGTGCCTGCCGGGCAAGGGCCGGATGAAAACGACGGGCAAGCTCGGCGATGTGATGAAGGAATCGATCGAGGCGGCGGCCAGCTATGTGCGGTCGAAATCGCCGGAACTTGGGATCAGGCCGCCGCAGTTCGAGACCATCGACATCCATGTCCACGTGCCCGAAGGGGCGACGCCGAAGGACGGGCCGTCGGCGGGTGTGGCCATGGTGACCTCGATTGTTTCGGTGTTGACCCAGATTCCGGTGCGCCGCGATGTGGCGATGACCGGCGAGGTGACCTTGCGCGGCAATGTGCTGCCGATCGGCGGGCTGAAGGAAAAGCTGCTGGCGGCTTTGCGCGGCGGCATCAGGACGGTGCTGATTCCGAAGGAAAACGTCAAGGATCTGGCGGAGATTCCGGACAATGTGAAAAACGGGATGGAATTGATCCCGGTTTCCAATGTGTCGGAAGTTCTGGCGATTGCCCTGACCCGCAAGCCCGAGCCGATTGTCTGGGACGAGGTGGCGGAGGCGGCCAAGCTGGTGGCGGCCAAGGTGCCGGAAGTGCCGGAGGCCGGAACAACGGCGCATTGAGATCAGCAAAGCCCGGCTGAACAGGCCGGGCTTTTGCTTGCGGACTTGATCGCGCCGCAGAAAGCCGCTAACCGGACGCCCGGAGCGGGTGATTAGCTCAGTGGTAGAGCGCTTCGTTCACATCGAAGATGCCGGGGGTTCGAATCCCGCATTACCCACCATTGCCCGGCATTTAGAGCGCGTGTGCGACTTCTGCGGTGATGGCGCGGAACCAGCGGTGCGCAGGCTCGGAATGGTGGCGCTCGCGCCAGAACAGGGCGACGGCAAAGCCGGGCAGGCCGAGCGTGGGCTGCATCAGCGCCAGGCCGTCGGACATCATCCGCGCCAGCCGCTCGCCGATGGTGAGGATGACGCCGGTCTGGCGCACGATTGCCGGAGCGGCCAGGAAATGCGGGATTTCGAGCGCGACCCGGCGGCGTTTGCCAAGGCGGGCCAGCGCCTTGTCGACGATGCTTCCGGCGCGACCCCGGGGAGCGACGAGGGCGTGCGGCAGCGCGGCGAACTGGTCGATGGTCAGCGGCGCGTCCGCTGCCGGGTGGTCCTTGCGGAGGACACAGACAAAACGCTCATCGAACAGTTTCTGCAAATAGGTGCCGGGCAGGGTGCCAAGCGCGCCGCTGACCGAGATCAGCGCGTCGAGCTTGCCGCCGACCAGATCAGCATCCGGACGGTCGCCAACCGGGGTGATCGCCATGCTGATGCCGGGTGCATCCCGCCATAGCCGGGCCAGAAGTTTCGGCAGCAGGATCAATTCCAGGTAATCGTCGGTGGCAATGACGAAGTGGCGTCTGGAGCGGGCCGGGTCAAATGCCTCGGGCGGGGCGATGACCCGGGCGAGTTCGGCGAGCGCGGCCGCCAGCGGCCGGGTCATGGCCTCGGCGCGTGGTGTTGGCTCGATACCGCCGGGAACCCGGACGAAAAGCGGGTCAGCGAAGGCCGCGCGCAAGCGGACGAGGATATGGCTCAATGCCGATTGGGTCAGGCCGAGACGTTCGGCCGCGCGGGTGACGCTGCGCTCGGCCAGCAAGGCGTCGAGCGCCTTCAGCAAGTTGAGGTCGGTTTGCCGAAGATGCGCGGAATTCGTAATCTCCATGACTATCATTAATTTGGCTGGAGCAGGATGTTGTTTGCAGGAAACAACATCCTGCTCCAGATTCTTGCTGGTCGCGTGATTGATGAGGAAAACCGGATTCCACTTTTCCTCATCACGCTCTAGGCGGCGTCTTCATTTAGGCGAGCCAGATCATGGCACATGCGATGGTGACGAATGCCCTGA
>JAYTCN010000487.1:0-15568 GCA_043736475.1 Paracoccaceae bacterium | reverse complement strand
CGCCAAGCAGGCCTGCCGCATCGCGGCATTGGTATTGAATTTCAGATACTTACGCCTTGTATCTAATGTCACCGGCCAGTTCAACGACAGCCGGATTGTGCATCAAATCCGCCAAAGTGATCGACTCAATCAAAAGCAGATAGGCCGAAAACACGTCGCCAAACACACTGCGAATCATACAGGTTTCTTCGTTTTTGCAGTCGTCGCAGCGCCGGTAGGCCCGGCGCGAAAGGCAGGCAAATGGTGCGATCGGCCCGTCCACCAGCCGCAACACTTCGCTGACGGCGATACTCTTCGGCTCTTTGACCAAAACATATCCGCCCTCGCGGCCACGTTTGCTGCCGATCATGCCGGCACGTTTGAGATCAAGCAGGATATGTTCCAGAAACCGCTTCGGCGTCTCGGATTTTTGGGCGATTTCCTCGATACGCAGCGACGCACCGGCACCGCGATACTGGTTGGCCAGAACTGCCAGGGCTTTCAGCGCATATTTGGTTTTTTGCGTGATCATGACCTTGTCGCTAAATCAATTGCTTCCCTCGATCAAGCAATGCCTTGAAGCCTGGCGCGCCGCCAGCAAAATTGCCCGGAAAATCGCGACAGCCACCGGACAGTCGCATCGCACCTTGCTTGCCGCATTGGCGGCAGGTGCCACGTTGGGCCGATCAAATTGCCGCGTTGCAACGCGTCGGCTTTGGCGTAAATCTGCCGCAAGGGAAATATTTCGCCGGACCGACAGGGGCAAGCATTGGACCACGCTATCCGCCAGGATATCCATAATTCCGACCTGCCGGTCCTGTGCCGGGCCTGTGAAGCCCGCCACCAGGGAATCTGTGGCGCCCTTGATCCCCAGCAGTTGCAACAGCTCAGCAAGCACACAAGCCGCCATGCCATCGAACCTGGCGCAGAAATTGTGCCGGTTGGCGCAGATGCGGGTCGCTATTCGAATATCCTCAGTGGCGTCGTCAAACTTTCCAAGTTGCTGCCTGACGGCCGTCAACAGATCGTCGCCCTGCAATTCGCTCCCGACTTTCTGGGGCGTCCCTTCAAACGTGAAAGCGAGGTTTCGGTCGAAGCCGCCACGAATGTCCGTGTCTGTTCGTTTCCGAAATCCGTCCTCGAAAGCATCATCGCCGCCTCGCCCGAAACCGCACGCAGGCTGCACCTGCAGACCCTGCGAGAACTGGATGAGGCCCGCGATTGGATGATTACATTGGGCAGAAAGACCGCGGCGGAAAAACTGGCCACCTTTCTCTGTCTGGTCGCCGCCCATCATGATCCCGAATTTGATTCTTCCCTTGGCCCGATCCGTTTCGAAATCCCGCTGAAACGCGGCGATATTGCCGATTTCCTCGGCCTGACGATTGAAACGATCAGTCGGCAGATAACCAAATTGCGCAAACGCGGCATAATCGGTGTGGAAAATAACCGGACGATTACGGTTTTCGACATCGAGCGCCTTAAAGCAGCCTGCGAAAGTTCGGCCTGAGTCGCTAGAGGGTGTCCGACAAAAGTGGAATCCGGTTTTGTCGAAAGACACGCGACAAACAAGAATCTAGAGTTTGTTCGACGCTTCTGTCAGCGTCGGACAGACTCTAGAATGCTTCCGCCAGCAGGGGCAGCAAATGCTCGCGCTCGAATGCAACGTGGCGGGTCAGGTTTTCGAAGAACCCGCGCAGCATGTACGACAGCACATCGACATTTTCAGTGGCGCCCGTCGTCACGTAGTCCGTCAGCGCATCGTGGATTTCCGCGGCAAGGCTTTCGTCTTCCATGTGCTCGAAGCGCAGCCTTTCCAGCGAAGCGCTCAAGGAGTCCACCTCCGGCGCCCAACGTTGCAAATGCGGGAAAAGCACTTCTTCCTCAAAGGTATGGATGCGTCGCATCATCGGATAAATGCCCCGCGCCAGATGCAGGCATTGTTGGGCGTCAAAACTGTCGGGCAAACCGTCGGCAAGCGCTTCCAATGATTGGCAGAGGGCGATTTGCGCGTCCAAATTCCGGGTCCAGACGGTTGCAGCCTGTGCTTGGGACAATGCTCCGAGGTCCGGTGCCATGCGCCTGCAGATCCTGAACTGTTCACTGGTGCACATGAGCAGGAATACAGATCTTGTGTCGTTGATTCAGATCAAGTCCATGCCACTTGCAAGCGCGGGACCCGTTTCCGTCCCGATAGAGCAAATCAGGTATAAGTGGGAACCGGTTTTCCCGCCCGATTTGCGTAAAAACAAATGGTCAGACCAGTTCGGGCGATTCTGTCATCGCCCGAACTGGTCTGGAACCGAAAAATTCCGAACCTGGTTTGACACGGATCATTGCCGACGGCGCGCAAACCATGCAGGGTCAGGCGAAATCCTAAGCAAAGGGTCATGCCGATGTCCGCCAAAACAATCCTGTTCCCGCTCTATGTCACCCAACCCGACTCGGCCATACTGCCAGCCATGGAATTCTGCCGTTCGGCCGGGGCCCATCTTACCGTGTTGCTGATCGCCGTGGCGCCAACGCCACCCTTTGTCGTTGATTCCATGAGTTTTGCCGATGTTTGGGTCCGGCAAGATGCCGAAGAACGGCAAAAGCTGCAGGACAGGCGCGACCAAATTCAGACCTTGCTGCAGAATCAGGGTGTGTCATTCGACGTCAAGGTTGAGTATTGCCCACTGGAATTTGTCGACGCCGCGGTCGGGCTGAACGCCCGCTACTGCGACATTGCCTTGATCTTGAAAGGCACAAACGCGCCAGACGGCCTGCGCGAGCATGCTATTTCCGGCGTCCTGTTCGACGCGGCCAGACCGGCCCTGCTCGCGGGCGCCAGCGGTTTTCCGTCGCCGGTTCAGGAAAATGTCTTGATCGCCTGGGATGGCAGCGTTCCCGCCGGCCGGGCGATCGTCGCGGCAATTCCTGTATTGCAAAAGGCGAAATCCGCCAGCGTCCTGTGTGTCGATCCGGAAAAATCGATGACCGATATTGGCGAGGCACCGGGTTGGGACCTTGCCCAATGGCTGGCCCGCCACGGCGTCAGGATCACGGTTTCGATCCTGGCCGGCGAAGGCAGCAGTGTCGCCGCAACAATCGAACGCCATGCACTCGAAATCGGTGCCGGCCTGATCGTCGCCGGCGGCTATGGCCATTCCCGCTTTCGCCAGCGCCTGTTCGGCGGCACGACCAGCAAACTTCTTGGCGCCTGCAGCCTGCCAATCCTGATGGCGCATTGATTTCTGGCGGAGGAGGTGGGATTTGAACCCACGGTGGACTTTCACCCACGCCGGTTTTCAAGACCGGTGCAATCAACCGCTCTGCCACTCCTCCGACGGCGCCTGTTTAGTGTCCGGTGGTGAAAAGGGAAACCCGTCGTCGCGGTAATTCTTCGCCGTTTTAGGGCCTGTTGATTTCTGGACCACAATCGGTTGCGCGCCCTTTCCTTCCCGCGTCGATTTCGCTAGAATCGCCGCAAAAGAATCCTGAACAATATTGAGCAGGGGCAGGCGGCGATTCCCGCGAAAGCGGTGCCGCAGTTTGCCGATTACAGGAGAAGCAAATGTCTGTTGCCCGCCGTATTTCAGTGTTCGCAAAGCCGGTTTTGCTGTCAGCCCTGCTCGCTTCCTGCAGCCAGGGTGGCTTGCAGTTTGGCGCTTCCGGGTCAACAGATTCAACGCCCGAGCCGGTTGAAGTTCGCGATGCCGCGGTTTTCCAGAAAACTGAAAATGCGCTCTGGGACGGTCGCCCGTCGCTCGGCGGTGTCTGGATTGCCCATCCCGATGCAACGACACCCGAGCGGGTCGAAATCCGCAACGAGGATACGGGAAATGTCATTCAGGCGGCGCTTTTCCGGCGCGAGCGGGATTTCCCCGGACCATCGTTCCAGTTGTCGTCGGATGCCGCCGTTGCCTTGCGCATCAACGCCGGCACGCCGACATCGGTGACCGTCACCGCACTTCGTCGCGAACCGGTTGCCGCTCCGCCACCTCTCGAAGCGGCAGCGGAGGTCGAACCCGCGACGGCTGTCGAGCCAGCTGAAGATCCGGAATTGCCGGCAGTTGACGCCGCGATCAACGAAACTCTTGCCGCCGAGGACTCCGTTTCTGCAGAAATCGCGCTGACCGCCGAGCCCGACGGGCCAGCGGCGGGCGGGTCGGCCGGGTCAATGCTGTTCGGGGCCAAACCTCGCAACACCGGGGTCAACGCCCCCGGCGATGAACCGGCAATCGCGTCCGAGGTTTTGACTTCCGGTGCCGAAGCAGACCAGACCGCACCCGACGCGGTTGAACCAGAAACCGGTGCCCCGGCGGCGGACCCTTTCGCTGAACCGGTTTCCCGGCCGCGCGCTGGCAGTGCCGGGTCGATGCCGGGCAACAGGCCAACGCTGGTTGACGATTCAGGCGCACCCATTGCTGTGGCGGGATCATCGCTCGAACCGATTACCGCCACCGAAATCCTGGCGGTTCCACTGCCCGAACCGGCCGCCGAGGTGCCCGCAACGACGCCTGAAGCACCAACAATCGTCGAAACCGGGCCGGAAGTACTGCCAGAAGCCGGAACCGCGGCGTCGGATCTTGAAAGGCCCTATGTTCAGGTGGCCAGCGGATCCACCAAAGCCAATGTCGATGAACTGGCGGCCAGGTTGGTCGCTGCCGGGCTGGCAGCGGTGGTGCGCGAAACCACCCAAGACGGCAAGGCGTTGTTTTACGTTGTTGTCGGTCCTTTCCGCAGCCAGGCCGAACTCGATGCCGGTCTCGCGCAGGTGCGCGGCATGGGCTATCCCGAAGCATTCATCGCCAAAGGCTGAGGTCCCCCATGTTCCTTCGCGCCACGCTCGCCGTTGTCCTGACCGTTGCCGTCGGCTGCACCGCCACTGCCCTGCCCCAGCCGGCGGTTGCCCTCGAGACCGCAGCGCGCGAGGCGCTGGTGGTCGATCACAACACCGGCATGGTGTTGATGGAGAAAAACGCCGACGTGCCGATGCCGCCGGCGTCGATGTTGAAACTGATGACGCTTTATCTGGTGTTCGAAGCGTTGCAGCAAGGCCGCCTGACCATGGATTCGATGTTGCCGGTCAGCGAAAAGGCCTGGAACATGTCAGGCTCGAAAATGTTTACCGAGGTCGGAACCAGCATCCGGATCGAAGACCTGATCCACGGCGTGATCGTGCAATCCGGCAACGATGCCTGCATCGTCTTGGCCGAAGCGATTTCCGGCTCGGAAGAGGCGTTCGCCGACCGGATGAATAACAAAGCCGCCGAACTGGGAATGACCAACTCGCATTTTGTCAATTCTACCGGTTGGCCCGAGCCGTCGCAGGTGATGTCGGCGCGCGACCTCGTTACCATTGCCACGGCGCTGATCCGGGATTTTCCGGAATATTATCCGTATTTCGCGCATACCGAATTCACCTGGGAAGGCATCAAGCAAGAAAATCGCAATCCGCTGCTTTACCAGGGCATCGGGGCCGACGGTCTGAAAACCGGCCATACCGAGGAGGCGGGATACGGGCTGGTCGGTTCGGCCGTGCAGGGCAATCGTCGGGTGACATTTGTCATCACCGGCTTGACGTCGATGCAGCAACGCGCGGAGGAATCGGAGCGCCTGGTGACCTGGGCATTCCGGACTTTTGAAGAATTGCCGCTCTACGCCCGCGATGACGTCATTTCACAGGCTGAAGTCTGGCTTGGCGCCGAGGACCGGGTGAACATGGTGATCAAGGACGATCTTTCGATCCTGATCCCGCACGGAACCGGCAACCAGATCACGGCGCGCGCCGTTTATCGCGGGCCGATCGAAGCACCGATCGAAGAAGGCCAGGAACTGGGCAAACTGATCGTCGATATTCCCGACATGGGCGAACGCAGCTTTCCTCTGGTCGCCGCCAAGTCGGTCGCTCGCGGCGGTTTCTTCGCCCGGCTTAACGCAAGTGCGCAAATTCTGGGTGACAAGGTGTTCAATCTCAAAGATCGCGTCGCGAATTAAGGCGATGTTCATTACTTTCGAAGGCATCGACGGGTCTGGCAAATCGACCCAGGCCGGTTTGCTGGCCGAAAGCTTGCGCCAGGCCGGACACGACGTCGTGGCGACGCGCGAACCCGGCGGCTCACCGGGTGCCGAGGAAATCCGCGCCCTCGTCCTGCGCGGCGATCCCGGTCGTTGGTCGCCGGAAACCGAGCTGCTGCTGTTCAATGCCGCCCGTCGCGACCATGTCGAGCGCACGATTCAACCGGCACTCGCGGCCGGCAAGATCGTCGTCTGCGACCGTTTCGCCGATACCACCCGGCTCTACCAGGGTGCCGCAAGCCCGGATCTCCGCGAAACCGCCGATCTCATCCATTCCCGGCTGATCGGGCTGGAACCCGATCTGGTCATCCTGATCGACATGGACCCCGAAATCGCCCTGCGCCGTGGCCTGGCCCGCAAGTCGGGCGAGGACCGGTTCGAATCTATGGGTCTGGAGTTCCAAAAGAAGCAGCGCGCCGGCTACCACGACCTCGCCAAAGCCAGCCCGGACCGCTTTGCCACTTTTGACGGTGGCCAGGCGACACATGCGCTTGCCGCCGAAATTCTGGCGCATGTTTCGATCAAGCTGGATGAATTACGTTCGCGGTAGCTTGGCGAAAGCAGAAATGCTATCGCAAATGGCGGCAATCCGAGGGGCAAATGGACCAGAAACCCGGCAAAAACGCCATTATATTCGTGTTTGTCACCGTGCTTCTGGACATGGTCGGCGTTGGCCTGATCATCCCGGTGCAGCCCGATCTGATCCAGACCGTCGGCGGCACCAATATCGGCGATGCCTCGAAAATCGCCGGTTGGTTGTTTCTCGCCTATGGCGGCATGCAGTTCCTGTTCGGTCCCGCCATGGGTAGCCTGTCCGACGCTTTTGGTCGGCGTCCGTTGCTGCTGCTGGCCGTTTTTGGCCTGGCCATCGATTATCTGCTCACCGCTTTTGCCCCGAACCTCTACTGGCTGTTTCTTGGCCGCATTCTTGCCGGTCTTTGCGGCGCGTCCTACGCCATCGCCAACGCCTATCTCGCCGACATCACCGCCCCTGAAGATCGCGCCCGCGCCTTTGGCATGATGGGGGCGGCGTTCGGTCTCGGATTCATCATCGGCCCGGCAATCGGCGGTTTGCTCGGTGAATTTGGACCGCGTGTGCCGTTCTTTGTTGCCGCCGGCGTTTCGTCGCTCAACTTCGTCTTTGGCTATTTCGTCCTGCCCGAGACCCTGACGCCTGACAAGCGCCGCCCGTTTGAATGGAGCCGCGCCAACCCGATCGGGGCCCTGAAGGTTTTCGCCTCCTACCGCGGCGTGCTGCCGCTTTGCGGCGTCATGGCGGTCTATATGTTCGCCTCATCGGTCTATTTCGTGATCTGGGCCTTTTGGGGCGAGGCCAAATTTGGCTGGTCACCCGGCACCATCGGCCTGACCCTGGCGGTCTTCGGCATCACGATGGCCGTGGTGCAAGGGGCGCTGACCGGACCGGTGGTGAAATGGCTGGGCGAATCCAACACCGTGCTGCTGGGCCTGTCGGTCGGTGCCTGCGTCGCCTTTGCCTATGGACTGGCGCCCAGTTTGCTCTGGGTGCTGATCCTGCTCGTCCTGCACGCCCCCGAAGGCCTCGCCAACCCGGCCATGACCGCCCTGATGTCGCGCGAAGTGCCGGAAAATGCCCAGGGCGAAATGCAGGGCGGAATCGCTTCGGTGCAGAATTTGGCGATGATCATCGGTTCGATTTTTTTCAGCCAGGTCTTCGGCTATTTCATGCGCCCGGACGCGGCGGTCCAATCACCGAATATCGCGTTTTTCGTTGCCGGTTTCCTTTTCGCCGTAACGGTCGGCCTGTTCGTACTGACCCGCCGCAGCCATGCCGAAGTGTCGGCATGAGCGCACCCGACGACATCCCCGAACCCGACCGCGTCGAAGGTGCCCCCCACCCGCGCGAGACGATCTTTCTCATGGGACAGGACGCGGCCGAGGCAGCTTTTCTCGCGACCTTCTCGACCGGTCGCCTGCATCACGGCTGGATGCTGACCGGTCCGCGCGGGGTTGGCAAAGCGACCCTTGCCTACCGCATTGCCCGTTTTCTGATTGGCGCCAATACCGATGCCTCGTCGCTCGACATGTCACCCGAGGCGCCGGTGTTTCGCCGCATCCGCGCTTTGGGCGAGCCCCGGCTTTTTGTCTGCCGCAGGCCCTGGGATGACGACGCCAAACGCCTGAAAAAGCAAATCACGGTCGAGGAAGTCCGCCGACTCAAGTCCTTCTTCCAGATGTCTGCCACCGACGGCGGCTGGCGGGTCGCAATCGTTGACGCCGCCGACGACCTCAACGATGCCGCCGCCAATGCCCTGCTGAAAATCCTCGAAGAGCCGCCGGCAAAGTCGATCCTGCTGTTGGTCTGCCACCAGCCTGCGGCACTGCTGCCAACGATCCGCTCGCGTTGCCGCGAGCTGCGCCTCAAGCCGCTCGAACCCGGCAAACTGGGCGCGGCCCTCGATTGCGCCGGTTTCCCGCCGGAAGAAGACCAGACCGCGCTGACCGAACTCTGCGCCGGTTCGGTCGGTGAAGCGGTGCGCCTGTTGTCCGATGATGGCCCGGCGCTCTATTCCCGCATGATCGGCTTGATCAATTCCGCCCCGAAAATGAACCGTGGCTTGATCATTGGCCTCGGCGACCAATGCGCCGGACCGGCCAATTCGTCGCGCTACGACATGGTCGTTCGCCTGGTCGCGCTGGCTTTGTCGCGGCTGGCCCGCGCCGGTTCCGGCAGCCCGCCGGTCGCCGAAGCGGCAAAAGGCGAACGCGCCCTCGCACAGCGGCTGGCGCGCACGCCCCGGCAGGCCCGCATCTGGGCCGATCTGGAACAGATGCTCGCCGCCCGCATCCAGCATGCGCGCGCGGTGAACCTTGACCCCGGGCAGGTGATCCTTGATACGTTCCTGCAGATTGACGCCGCCGCGCAACGGGCAACCCGAGCGAGCGCTTGAAAAGCCAGATTTCATGACGCCCATGCTTGTTGATTCACATTGCCATCTCGACTTCCCCGATCTCGCGGCCGAGACGGCGCTGGTCGTGGCCCGGGCAACATCGGCGGGTGTCACCCGGATGCTGACCATCTGCACCCGTCTCCGGCACGCCGCATCCGTTCGCGCCATCGCCGAGCAGCACGAACCGGTCTTCTGGGCGGCCGGAACCCACCCGATGCACGCTGCCGAAGAACCCCTTGCCAGCGTCGCCGACCTGGTCGCGCTGGCGCAGCATCCAAAGTTCATCGGCATCGGCGAGACCGGCCTCGACTATCACTACACCGCATCGACGGCGCCAATCCAACAGGCAAGCCTGCGCATCCACATCGAGGCCGCGCGGCAAACAAAACTGCCGCTGATCATCCACGCCCGCGCCGCCGACGCCGACATGGCCCGTATCTTGACCGAGGAATATGACGCCGGCCGCTTTAGCTGCGTCATGCATTGTTTCTCGTCCGGCGCCGAACTGGCGCGAACGGCGCTGGACCTTGGCTTCTGCCTGTCGATGTCGGGCATCGTGACGTTTCCAAAGTCCCGGGATTTGCGCGCCATCTTCGCTGCCGCACCGCTCGAGCGCATCCTCTTGGAAACCGACAGTCCTTACCTGGCCCCGGTCCCCTTTCGCGGCAAGCGCAACGAGCCTGCCTATACCGCCTATACCGCCGCTACCGGCGCGGCGCTATTCGACCTGAGCCTCGCTGAATTTGCCGCCGCGACGACCGCCAATTTCTACCGCCTGTTCGCCAAGGCCAGGGCATGAGCGACCGCTATCGCTTCACCATCCTCGGTTGCGGCTCGTCGGGTGGGGTGCCGCGGCTCGGCGGCCTGTGGGGCGCCTGCGATCCCGAAAATCCCAGGAACAACCGCACCCGCTGTTCGATGCTGGTCGAGCGGATCGGCCCGCTTGGCACCACCCGGGTGTTGATCGACACCTCGCCCGACATGCGCCAGCAATTACTGCGCACCGGTGTCGCCATGCTCGACGGCGTGATCTATACCCATCAACACGCCGATCACGTCCATGGCCTCGATGACCTGCGGCAAATCACTTTCAACCGTCGCTCACGTCTGCCGGTTTGGGCCGATGGCGGCACCGCCAACGCGCTGATCGCCCGTTTTGGCTATGCTTTCGTCCAGCCCGAACACAGCGCCTATCCGGCCATTCTCGACCTGCGCGCACTCGAGGGTCACGTGGTCATTCCCGGTGATGGCGGCGCGATCCTGTTCCAGTCGATCCGGGTCAAACACGGCACTATCGACGCTTTGGCTTTTCGCGTCGGCGGCTTGGTCTATATGCCCGATGTCGAAGAGATCTATGACGAATCCTGGGCCTATCTCGACAATCTCGACTGGTGGGTTCTCGATGCCCTGCGCTATCGACCGCACCCGACCCATGCCCATCTGGAACAGTCGCTGGAATGGATCGCCCGCGCCCGGCCCAAACAGGCAGCGCTGACCAATATGCATATCGACCTCGACTATGTGACGCTCGATCGCGAAACGCCGTCAAATGTGCATCCGGCCTATGACGGCATGGTGATCGAGTTGCCGCTGTGATCCTGCAACTCGTCGAAGTCATCATTCCGGTCTTTCTGTTGATCGGTGCAGGCTATCTGGCAACGCGGGGTGGATTGCTGAAACTCGACCATGTCGACGGCCTGATGGTGTTCACCCAAGGCTTTGCCATCCCCTGCCTGCTGGCCCGCGCCCTTTATGATCTGGACCTCAAAGCCGCCTTTGACCCTGGCCTGCTGACCGCCTTCTACGGCGGTTCGGTCGTCAGCTTCGTCCTCGGCATCCTTGGCGCCCGTTACTTCTTCAACCGCCGCCCCGGCGAAGCGGTTTCCATCGGCTTTGCCGCCCTGTTCTCCAACTCGGTCCTCCTCGGCCTCGCCATCATGGAACGCGCCTATGGCAGCGCTTCGCTGGCCCCGAATTTCGCGATCATCGCCATGCATGCACCTGCCAATTACCTGCTGGGCATCACCGCGATGGAGTTCGCCCGCGCCGACGGTCGCTCGCTGCCCGCTACCCTGGTTGTCGTTGCCCGCTCGATGTTCCGCAATTCGCTGATGATCGGCATCATCATCGGGGCCGGATTGAACCTGACCGGCATAACAATTCCCGCCCCTGCATTGGCCGCCGTCGATATGCTGTCGCGCGCCGCCCTGCCCGCCGCCATTTTCGGCCTCGGCGGCATGCTGACCCGGTATGCGCTGCGCGCCTCGCTGGCCGAAGCCGGAATGGTGACATTCCTGTCGCTCATCGTTCATCCAGCACTGACCTACGCCTTGTGCCTTGGGCTTGACCTCGACCTCGGCCTCACCCGCGCCGCCGTCGTCACCGCCGCCATGGCCCCCGGGGTCAACGCCTATGTGTTTGCCAATATGTACAACCGCGCCACTGACGTCGCCGCCAGCTCGATCCTCCTCGCCACAGCGGCCAGCGTGTTCACCGCGGCGGGCTGGTTGTGGGTGCTGGGCTAAGTCCGGCAAATATGGCCTAAAACGCCGCCAGCGCGGCAAAGTCCATCGCCTCCAGATGTGCCTGCATCGCCGCGATCGGGCTTCCCTGTGCCTGCACCATGACGCGCTGGTCAATAATGCCGGTGATGTCGGTGCCATTCTGGATGACGAATTTCTCGCGCTGGATGCGCAAAAGATCGCCCATCATCGCCATGGTGGCGGTGCTGGTAAACATGGCCATCATGCCCTGCAGCATCGGATTGTCGCTGGTCAGCGTGATCGTGAACGAACCTTCAGCCCCGGTGTATTCGGCGGTGGCCATCGAACCGCCGCCAAACATCGCCATCGCCGCTGCGCCCGAACTGTCGCCGGCTGTCTTTTCCCAGCCTGCCAGCGGCTCGGGCAGGAACGCCTCCAGCCCGGCGGATTTCAGTTGTCCGATCAGTTCGACGGCGTATTCCAGGTCATCCTTGGCCCCGGCAATGTCGCCGGACTGATAGGCTGCCAGAGCCTCGCCTATTACATCGGTTACTTCGTCGGCATGGGCTGGAGTGGTTGCCGCAAGAGCGGCGATCAGTGCCAGGGTCATCGTTTTCATGCCATTCTCCACCGCTGGAACCCGGAAAGAATTTCCGGTCAGTTCAAAATTATCATCACCCCGGCGTCACGCCCCGCAACCGCTCGCCCCGTCGCCGCAACAACTCCACCGCCGCCAGCAAGCATATCGAGATGATCACCAATATCGTCGCCACCGACAGGATCGCCGGTGAAATTTGCTCGCGAATGCCGTTCCACATCTGCCGCGGGATGGTTTGCTGCTCCGGCCCGGCGATGAACAGCACCACCACCACCTCGTCAAACGAGGTGACAAAGGCGAACAGCGCCCCCGATATAACCCCCGGCATGATCAGCGGCATGATGACCTTGAAGAACACCCCCGGCGGCGACGCCCCCAGATTGGCCGCCGCCCGGCTCAGCGAATGGTCAAATCCCACCAATGTCGCGGTGACGGTGATGATGACAAAGGGAATGCCCAGCATGGTATGGGCCAGGATCACCCCGGCATAGGACGAGGTCAGGCGATAGCCGAAACTTTGCCAATAAAACCCGGCATCGAACGGGCTGAAAGCGATATAGGGCAGCCATAGTCCGGGATCGGAATAAAAGAAAAACATCCCCGTCGCGGTGATGATGATCGGCACGATCATCGGCGAGATCAGCATCGCCATGATCGCCCGCCGCCACGGCATCTCCGGCCGAGACAGGCCCAGCGCTGCCGTGGTGCCCAGAACCGTCGCCAGAATGGTTGCCCAGAACCCGATCCAGATCGAATTCTTGGCGACCCGCAACCAGGTCGAATTGGCCCAGACATCGGCCCACCAGGCCCCGTTGCGCGGCCCGTCCGGCGCGGCCATGCCAAAGGTCAGCAGCAGATCATACCAGCGCAGCGAATATCCTTCCGGGTCCAGCTTCAGCATTTTCTCGGTAAAGCTGAAATAGGGCTCGACGTTGAAACTGAGCGGGATCACCAGCAGGATCGGCGCGATCAGGAAAATGAAGATGCACGTGCAGATGGCCAGATAGGCATAGTGCCACGTGCGCTCCAGCGGGTCGGCATAGGTTGGCAGGGCCATGGCCTATCCCAGCTTCATGTTGTCGATGCCGATCAGCCGGTCATAGAGCCAGTACAGCACCAAAACGCCGCCCAGCAGCAGCGCCGCCAATGCCGCCGCCATCGACCAATTGAGTGAATCGGTCATGTGATAGGCAATCTGGTTCGAAATCAGCACCCCGGTCGACCCGCCCACCAGGGCCGGCGTGATGTAATAGCCGACCGCCAGAATAAACACCAACAGAGCCCCGGCACCCATCCCCGGCACCGTTTGCGGCACATAGACCCGCCGGAACGCCGTCCAGCTGGTCGCACCCAGCGACCGCGCCGCCCGCACATAGCTCGGCTTGATCGTCCGCATCACCGAATACAGCGGCAGGATCATGAACGGCAGCAGAATATGGGTCATCGCCACAATGGTGCCGGTCTGGTTGTACATCATCTGGATGCGGCCCTCTTCGCTGATGATGCCGAGCCAGACCAGCGTGTCGTTGACCATGCCCTTGCTTTGCAACAGGGCAATCCAGCTGGTGGTGCGCACCAAGAGCGAGGTCCAGAACGGCAGCAGCACCAATATCATCAGCAGGTTGGAATAGCGCAGCGGCAAGGTCGCCAGCAGATGGGCCACCGGATAGCCCAGGACCAGGCAGATGCCGGCAATCACCGCCGACAGCCACAAGGTCTTCCAGAACAGCCGCACATAAATCCGCTGCTTTTCGGGCACGCGCTCGGCATTGCCGGCCAGATCGGTTTTCATGTCGACCGCGGCCAGATAGAACTGGGCGCTGTGCTTGGCCGAGGCCGCGCGCATCGCCGCCCAGACTTCGGGGCTGCCCCAATCCTTATCGAGATCAATCATCGCCTGCCTGAACGGTGGTTCCAGACCTTTGACCTTGCGCGCCGCCGAGGTGAACAGCGACCGCGTGCCCGCCACATCGTAGTTGATCCGCGCCGCGACGATGCCGACGGTCCTGGCAACGGCTCCGGCTTGCAGATCGGCCACCAGCGCCGCGAAGGCTGCTTCGGACGGCTCGGTTCCCACCGGATTGGCCGCAAACCACGCCACGGTCGCGGGCATGTTGTTGAGGAATGCCGGGTTGTTGACCGACCGGTACAGCATGGTGCCAATCGGCATCACGAAGGTCAGAAGGACAAAGACCAGCAGCGGCAGCACCAGAAACAGCGCCCGCCACTGCGCGCGCCGCTGCGACCGCGCCAAGGCCGACTTCAGCGGCCGCCCGTCGGCGGTTCGCAGCAGTTCCGGTGCTGTTTGACTGTCGGCCACTTGAATTCCCTGACTCATTTCAAAGGCGCGGGATTGCTCCCGCGCCCAAGGTCATTTCGGATCAGCTTGCCGCCAGCCAGGCGTTGAACCGCTCGTTCAGCTCGGCATCGCGGTCGACCCAGAACTCATAGGACGAAGCCAAGGCGTTCCCAAGGTTAACTTCCGCCGTCGGCATATGCGGGGCCATTTCGGTCTTGCCGTCCTGATAGAGCCCGACAAGCGCGCCCGAAGACAACCGCGCCGGACCATAGCTGATCCATTTTGCCTGATCGGCCAGTGCCTGCGTCGACGTCGAGAACTTGAGGAACTCCAGCGCCCCTTCGAGGTTCGGCGCACCTTTGGGAATCACGAACAGGTCATATTCGTAGACCTGGCCGTCCCAGACGGTCACGAAGGGTTTGCCTTCGCCGACTGCCGCGCCGAAAATGCGGCCGTTATAGGCCGTCGTCATCGCCAGTTCGCCGTCAGCCAGCAGTTGCGGCGGCTGCGCGCCGGCTTCCCACCAGATCATTTCGCCTTTGATCGTGTCGAGTTTGGCGAATGCACGATCAACACCCTCGTCGGTCGCCAGCACGTCATAGACTTCCGCCGCCGGTACGCCATCGGCCATCAGAGCCATTTCCAGATTGGCTTTGGCACCCTTGCGCATGCCGCGTTTGCCCGGGAATTTTTCCAGGTCAAAGAAGTCGGCCATCGTTGTCGGGCCTTCGGGGAACACGGTCGAATCATAGGCATAGATGGTCGAAAACACGATTGTCGAAACCGCGCATTCGGTCACTGCTCCAGGCAGGAAGTCATCGGCGGCCGGTGTGCCGTCGGGCGCGGCCGGGAAGGTACTGATGTCAATTGTCTCCAGCAGACCCTCGTCGCACAACCGGATCGCATCGGCATATTCAACGTCGGCCACATCGATGGTCACGTTGTTGGCCTCGACCTGGGCCTTGATCGGCGTCGCCGGGTTATCGGCGTCAACCGAGATGATGTTGATCCCGGTCGCAGCCGTGAACGGCTTGTGGTAAGCCTCGACCTGGCTGACGGTATAGGCACCGCCCCAGGACATGACGGTTACTTCAGCAGCCATCGCCATATTCAGCGAGGCCACCGACACCAGTGCCGTTGTGGCAAGCATCAGTTTCGTTCTCATGTTTTTCTCCCGTTTAGTTCTTTGGTCCGATATTCAAAACTCGATGGCCCC
>JAYTCN010000486.1:0-6396 GCA_043736475.1 Paracoccaceae bacterium | reverse complement strand
AAACGCGACCGCGATATTTTTGAAAAATGCCCTCACGGCAAACATGAATGCCTGCCAAACCGGCAACTTTTTCACGGCAACCCCCAAGCGCATGAATGCTCCGAGTAACATTCAGGCAAGCTACAGGGCTTTGCAAGAAAAAACGCCGCTTCCTGATCTGTATCTTCTGGTGTCAGCCAAAGGGAATCGCGATATGATCTCCGGTCTTGCCCCGCTCAAATTTTTCCGCAACGAGGTATCCTTCGCGCAAAAGGAGGACTGGGGAATGACCGGCTGCGGGTTGCTGATGGTCAACGCACCCTTCGGCGCTGCCGAGTCTTTCCGGCAGGCCGCGGCGGCCGCCAACGGCATCCTGCGGCAATAGCGCCTATTCCTTCGACTTGCCCTTGGCGCGGTCCTGCGATTCATTGATCCGCGCCGTGGTGCCCGATCCGGCAGCAGCGGTCGCTTTCGGTTTTTCTTTTTTCGGCTTTTTTAGTTCTTTGTTGCTGCGCATTTGACCCTTGGCCATGACTTTTCTCCCTCAATAACCGCAACGCGTCGGTGGCTGGATTCAACGCCCGAGCGTGACCCGTGTCAAGAACGGACGCTCGTCAATTGACAGTTACGGCGCCTAATACGTCACCACCGCCCTGATACTTTTCCCCGCATGCATCAGATCAAACCCCTCGTTGATCCTCTCCAGCGGCAGCACATGGGTAATCATAGGATCGATCTCGATCTTGCCGTCCATGTACCAATCGACGATTTTCGGCACGTCGGTGCGCCCCCTTGCACCACCAAAGGCGGTACCTTTCCAGGTCCGGCCGGTCACCAACTGGAACGGACGGGTCGAAATTTCGGCACCGGCTGGTGCCACGCCGATGATCACCGACATACCCCAGCCCTTGTGGGCGCATTCCAGGGCGGCCCGCATCACCTTGACGTTGCCAGTCGCATCAAAAGTATAGTCGGCACCGCCCTTGGTCAGGTTTACAAGATACGGTACCAGATCACCCTCGACCGCGGTCGGATTGACGTAATCGGTCATGCCAAAACGGCTGGCTATCGGCACCTTGCCGGGGTTGATGTCGACACCAACAATCTGGTCTGCACCCGCCAATCGCAACCCCTGAATGACATTCAGGCCGATGCCGCCGAGGCCAAAGACGATTGCGCGTGAACCGGTCTCGACCTTGGCGGTATTCAGCACCGCGCCGATGCCCGTCGTAACCCCGCAACCGATATAGCAGATCTTGTCGAACGGCGCATCCTCGCGCACTTTCGCCAGCGCAATTTCCGGCAGCACGGTGAAATTGGAAAACGTCGAACAGCCCATGTAATGCAGGATTTTCTCGCCATCCAAAGTGCTGAACCGCGAGGTTCCGTCCGGCATCACCCCCTGCCCTTGCGTCGATCTGATCGCCTGACACAGGTTGGTTTTCGGGTTCAGACAATACTCGCATGCGCGGCATTCCGGCGTCTACAGCGGGATCACGTGATCGCCTTTTTTGAGGCTCTTCACGCCCTGCCCGACTTCAACGACTATGCCCGCGCCTTCGTGCCCGAGAATGGCAGGAAACATCCCTTCCGGATCTGCTCCAGACAAAGTGAATTCATCGGTGTGGCAAATGCCGGTCGCCTTGACCTCGATCATCACCTCGCCGGCTTTCGGACCACCAAGGTTGACTTCGGTGATTTCCAACGGTTTCCCGGCCTGCACGGCCAGAGCTGCACGCGTTCTCATCGGACCCTCCCGGTTTGGTTTGCGGCAGTTTGCCCCGGCGCAGGGGTTCGAGGCAACGGGTTTGTCGCATCTTTGTCGGACTCTGCCGCAGCCGGCTCGACCGGCTCGGCAAGCGCCGCTTCCAGGGCGGGTACGCCGACAAAGCGCGAAGCGACAAAGTCGAGCACCTGCCAAGCTTCTTTGTTCAGGCCAGACCGCTTCAATACGTCAGCAAGTTCCAACGCCGATCTTGGCCCGATTCTGAAGTCCGGTCCAGCTTCGGCGATCAGGTGCGCCGCTGCGGCGGCATCACCCTTGAGACACTGGTCACGTACGGCGCGCGCAGCGCGGCGGGCCCGGATTTCGGCGGGAAATTCGGCCCAAGACCCCGCCGCCGAGGCGATTTCCAGGGCGGCCGCAAAAACCGAAAGATCCCAGCCGCGATATTCGGGATAGGCAACGCCGATTTGCCGCCGCTGTTTCCACCTGCCGCGGATTCGCGTGAACATCAGCTGCAAATTTGCTTCAAAAAGCGGAAAAACCCGAGCATCCAGCCCCAGTTGCGCCCCTGCGGGCCTGCAGGCCGCCAACCTGCGACTGCGCCCCCGGACATCAGCACGGGCCGCCGCCAAAGTCTGGCTGGCCCGGTGCAACGTCAAAACCTCGGACGCGAATTCGCAGCGGAAGTCGCGCGTGAAACTCTCGTTGAGTTTCGTGTCCTCGGCGATCCGGAGCTTCGGGTCAAACCAGCCCGACGCGGCGATCAGCAGCCGGTCGTAGGACATGCCATAGTGAAACACCATGTCCACAGGCAATTTCGGCAGGCGGGCACCGAACAGGAACAGGTGCTGGGCAATTCCGGCCCGGCTGGCGTTCCTGGCGGGCGCAACTGCCGATGAAACGCCTTGCAAACCACCGCGATGCAACTGCAGGCGGGCAGCAGCCCAGCCCGGTTCGGCGGTGCAGTCACCGGCCAGAAAGGCCACCCATGGCGCACAGGTCAGGGAAGCGCCGATATTCCGCGCCGCGCCGACAAAAACCCGATGCGGAACCTGAGCCAAAATTACATGGTCCTTCCGGTTCCCCAACACGTTTTCTACCCCCGCCGATCCGGAATTTACCACAATAACCAGCGGGCAGGGTTTCTGCGCCAGCAGCGAATCCACCGCCTCCGCCAGCGCGGACGGAGCGTCGAGGCCAATGGCCACCACCGCCATCCCGGCGTCGATATTCGCGTCCTTGCCCCAAGTCACATGTACCGCCTCGCGGCACCAGCCAAGCGGCACGAAGTCGGCGATATCGCGGCTCGCACCCAGCGGTGGCTGCAGGCGCATGCATTCCAGCGGGTCACCCGTCAGTTGCGCAGCAGCCAAGGCGGCGATTTTCTGCCTGCGCTCGGCATCCCTGCCCAAAAGCCCCAGCCCATGAATCAGGTTGGCATGCAGCGCGGCATCGGCGGGTTTTGCCGCCGAGGCAACAAGGGATGCCGCCACGGCCTTTTCGACCGTGCCCGTTCCGGCAAATTGGCTAGTCGGCGGCGAAACCGGCCTGCCCATTGCCGCAAATGTTGCCGCCAGTTGCCCCGACGCGCGACCAGGGTCGAATTTATGTGCCTGTCGCGACGCTCCGGCCCGCGACCGCGGCGGATCGGCCAATGCCGGTTCGGTCTTTTGCATCCATAAACCGCCGTCTTCGACATGTTCGGGCTCGTACATCCGGCTGGCGGGGATTTCGGCCAGCCGCAGCCCGGCCTCGTCGCTCAGATAATCATAACCTGGCCGGCTGAGTTTGCGCTTTGGATCGAGCGTTGCGTATAAATCGCGCCGGGCCTGGCGCCGCTCTGCCGTCAACATTTTGAGGTGGTAAATATTCAGGCCCGTGCTGTAGTGCGCGAAACCCTTGCCTGTCTGAACCCAGGGCGAATGCAGCGCGGCATAGTCCAGCCGCATGCCGCGTTGCAACTGGAACATCCGATCCTGCGACTTTCGGCCCCAGATTCCGTCAACCCGATAGGCGTTCGGCAGATAGAGTTCGCGAAGGGCAAATTTCAGCGCCTGGTGCCGCCCGGATTCCATGAGCCGGCGCAGCGTCGGCCCGGCCCCGGATTCGATCCTTTCGTCGGGGTCCATCGCCAGAACCCAGTCGGCACCCAGTTCTTGCGCGGCATCGATCAGCGCCCGGCGCCGGTCCGGTTCGCTGCTGAACGTTCCTTCAGCGGACCGGTCGTCAAACGAAACAAACGCGTCAACTATCGGCAAAAGGTTGTGTTTCAGGGCCGGAACCAGATGGGCGTCAAAGCGGTAAGAAAAAATCGCCGCCAGACGCGGTCGGCGCAGAGCGGCAAAATCAGCCCGGCTTCTGCCCAGAAGATCAAATTCCAGCATCGTGACCTGCTCACCGTTTCGGCTCTGGTGCCACGGCGGGGTGGCGGCTGCAAGTCTGGCACCGGGATTTGGTGGGCGACCCTGGAATCGAACCAGGCGTGAGTCACCTCCGCGGAGTTACAGTCCGCTGCCGCACCTTGCAGCCCGTCGCCCCTGTGGCGCGCCACTTTGGCCCGCAAACAGTGGACGCCTTTAAGCTGGGCGACCGCAGAAGGTCAAGAAGGAAAAGGCACCTGCTTGTGCCGTGCCACGGCGCATGCGATGGGTCCGGGACGAGGAAAGAACCGCAAATGACGAAACCACAAGCCAAAAAACCGGACTGGGTCATCGAGAAAGAGCAGGCGCGTCGCGGCGACGCCGCCGAAACGATCTGGCTGTTCGGCTTGCACGCTGTACGGGACGCGTTGCTGAACCCGGCGCGCGCAAAACTGCGTTTGGTCGTTACCCAGAACGCCGCAGACAAACTCAAGGATGAGATTGCAACAAGCGGCATCAGGTGTGAAATCGCCGATGCCCGAAAATTTCCGGCCCCGATCGATCCGCAATCCGTGCATCAGGGCGCGGCCCTGGAAGCCAAACCCCTTGATTGGGGATCCGTCTCGGAATTGTGTGCGCCACAGGGCGGCAACCCGGTGGTTCTGCTTCTCGACCGCGTCACCGACCCACACAATGTCGGTGCAATATTGCGTTCAGCCGAGGTGTTCGGTGCCCGCGCCGTGATCGCCCCGCACCGGCATTCGGCGCCCGAAACCGGCTCCTTGGCCAAGTCTGCATCCGGGGCCCTGGAACGCCAACCGTACCTGCGGGTTCCGAACCTGGCGAATGCGATGAATGG
Source organism: Paracoccaceae bacterium (assembly GCA_043736475.1). Classification (GTDB taxonomy): domain Bacteria; phylum Pseudomonadota; class Alphaproteobacteria; order Rhodobacterales; family Rhodobacteraceae; genus JANMOK01. The sequence continues at coordinate 1,472 of JAYTCN010000486.1, read as the reverse complement.
GTTGCGCGAGATGGGCTATTTCATCATCGGATTGGATGGAACCGCCGAAATCACCCTCGAAGCAGCGCTTGCCGACCTGCCGCAAGTTCCACTCGCGCTGGCACTGGGGGCCGAAGGGCCCGGGCTGCGCGAATTGACAACCAAGATCTGTCACCGGATGGCGAAAATCCCGTTTGCCGGCAAATTCGGATCTCTCAACGTCTCCAATGCTGCGGCGGTCGCGTTATACGCGTCGCGGCGCTGATTTCGCGAAAAATCCCGCCGAATCGCCACATTTTGTTCACGTTTTGATGACAGGCTCTTTGTTGTGGAAAAAGGTTTCCTACCTTTTGACCCGTGAGGCGGCTGTCCGGAACGACCCCGCCTCAACTCACTGTCCCTCGTTCCAACTTCTGCGCCCGGTCAGTCCCGGGCGCTTTTTTGCGGCCTCAGAATATCGACAGACCTTTCGCAAGCAATGACTCCGAATTACTCCGATGAATTCCTTCGTGGCATGGTGCCTGGCACCCGGTTAATTGCCATGATCGGGGCTTCGGCCAACCCGGCCCTTGCCAGCAACCGTGTCATGCGTTTGCCGCAGCGCAATGCCTACCGCGTGGTTCCGGTTAACGCCAAAGACGCTGCCGGAAGATGCCGGATTACACGTCGTGATGAACCGATGTCCGCTTGTCGAATGGCCGAAATTGCTGGCCTGAACGACTTTCAGTAACCAACAATCCTGCGCACCAGACCGATTAGTCGGGTCGCGCGCCGGGCCGACTTTCGACCGGTTTTGGCAGCCGTTCGGCTTTCAGGACTGTCAGCCTCGGTTCCGCGCGTCGCGAAATACTCAATGGCCTTGCCAATCCCGATCATTGCCCCGGTGCGAAGCAAAACGCGAAGCAGCGCGTTCACTCCGCTTCCTTCCAGTCAAACATCTCGTCTTGGTCGTCAGCGTCTGCTTCTGCGTCGATTTCCGCCGCCAAATTGCCTGGCAGGGGTCTGTTGTCCAGCAGACCTGCATCACGCAACTCCCTGATACCGGGCAGGTCGCGCGCCGATTCAAGGCCAAAATGGTCGAGAAAATGCGGCGTGACAACCAGCGTGACTGGCCTACCCGGGGTCATCCGCCGTCGGCCAAGTTTGACCCAATCCAGCTCAATCAGTTGATCAACCGTCCCGCGCGAGACCGAGACCCCCCGGATTTCTTCGATTTCTGCGCGTGTTACCGGCTGATGATAGGCGACAATTGCCAGCGTTTCGATGGCCGCCCGCGACAATTTCCGCGTCTCCACCACTTCCCGGCTCAACAAAAAACCCAAGTCGGGCGCCGTTCGAAACGCCCAGCTATCGCCAATCTTGACCAATTGTACGCCGCGACCGTGATACCGCGTGCGCAACAAATCCAGCGCGGCACCGGTATCGCAGCCCATGGGCAGGCGATCGTTGATGGCGGCCTCGGTCATCGGCCCGGACACCGCAAACAACACAGC
>JAYTCN010000485.1:0-2730 GCA_043736475.1 Paracoccaceae bacterium | reverse complement strand
CGCCGGTAGTTTGCTCCACCCCAGAATGGCCTGATTGTGGGTTAAGGGGGCCTTAATCTCGCCGATTTCATGTGGTGACTTGCCAAGTGTCGGTTGGCCCCAATTCATCGGTCGCCAACCACATACTTGCAAGAGATAGGGGGACTAGGGGTTCAAATGTCGTTCCGATTCAAAACGTCGCTGTTTGCGGCAGCTTTTATGTCCACTGCGCTGGCGAACTTGACGCCGGCCTTTGCGCAGGAGGTTGTCCTGACAGGAACTGACAGCCAGCTGAAAATCACCGGTACCCTGATATCGGCAGACGGCGGCATGTTTGTGGTGAAAACCGTGATCGGCGAGTTCGAGCTCGAACAATCGCTGGTGACATGCGAAGGTCCCGGTTGCCCGCAGATACGCGAGATCACCGCCGACCTGAACGTGGCCGGCGAGGGCGACATCGCCGAGGTACTGTTCCCGATCATCGCCGAGGGCTTTGCCTCGACGCTGAATGCCGAGACGATGCTGCTGGATGCCAACGGCAACCCGATGGATGGCGAAGCCTTGGCCGACCTTGGCGCGGCCAACAAATTCGCCATCGAGATCGTCAGCTTTGAAGGCGAGGAAATTGCCAACTTCGGCGTGGTCGAGGCCACCGGCATGACCGCCTACGAAATGCTGGTCAGCGGCGAAACCCCGATCATTTTCCGCGATCAGCGCGCCAACAAGAAAGAACGCGACTTTGTCGAGGAAGCCGGGATTGGCCAGCTTGACAGCTATGAACAGGACCGCGTCATCGCCGTCCAGGGTTTCGCGGTTGTCGTCAATCCCAACAACCCGGTCGGCGCAATCTCGATTGAGCAACTGGCGCAGGTCATGGCCGGCCAGATCACCGACTGGTCCGAACTGGGCGGCACTGCGGGGCCGATCGACATCTATTCGTATGACCCCGAGAGCGAGACCTTTGCCGCCTACAACGAAATGATCCTCGAACCGTTCGAATTGACGCTCAGCCCGGATGCGAATATCGTCCGCGACGCCCGCGAGCTGACGACGATCATGATGAGCGACGAAGCGGGCATTGGCCTGGTCAATTACAACAGCCGACGCGAAACCCGGACGCTGCCGCTGACCAGCGAATGCGGCATCACCACCGACATTTCGCAATTCTCGATCAAAACCGAGGAATATCCGCTGAACCACCGTGTCCACGTTTACTCGCGACCTGACGTTTCGGGTTATGCCGCCGACCTGCTGGCCTACATCGACGGTCCGGCTCTCGACGGCCTGGTCGCACAAGCCGGGTTTGTTGACCTCGGCGTTGTCGCCGACGTACAGGTCGCGGCTGCCGAACGGACAGCGGCGATGGCTGCCGAGGCGACCGATGCCTACGAAAAAGGCTTCATGGACACGCTGGTGCAGAATCAGGGGTCATATGAGCGGCTGTCCACCACGTTCCGCTTTGCGCCCGGCACCGACGATCTCGACGCCAAAGGCACCCGCGACCTCGCCCGGCTGGTCGGCTTCCTGCGCGACCGCAAGCCGGCCGAAGTGGTTATCGTCGGCTTCACCGACGGCAAGGGCACGTTCGACGCCAACCTGATCGCCAGCGAATCGCGGGCCGCAGGCGTGCTCGGCCAGGTCGTGGCCGAAGCAACCGCCGAGGGCGGAATGGAAGGCACCGCCTTCACCTCGATGGGATTTGGCGAATTGTCGCCGGTCGGCTGCAACTCGACCCCGCAGGGCCGCGCGAAAAACCGCCGCGTCGAAATCTGGATCAAGTGACAATGCTGCCCGGGCCGATATGCCCGGGCACAACCGCCCTGACACATTTGGGCGGCACTTGCCGAACTGTTTTCGGGTATTCCCTTGCCAGGTTGCGAACAGTATCCCATCATTGCGGCGTGAATTACGCGACAAGAAGGTAGTGACTATGAAGAACTCAATGGCTGTGGCGTGGCAGGGTCTGGCTGCTTCTCTTGCCGCGTGCCTGATCGCTGTTCCGGCCAGTTCGCAAGAAATCCGGATCATTGCGAAGAACGGCAGTTTCGACATGACCGGAACGCTGGTATCAGCCGAAAACCAGCAGCTCAAAATCAGCACGGTGCTGGGTGAACTCACGCTGGACCAGAGCACGGTGATCTGCGAGGGCGCGCTGTGCCCGAAGGGCAGGGAGTTCGTCTTCGACTTCAGCATGGCCGCGCCGGGCGATGTGGCGGAATTGCTGGTGCCGATCCTGTTTTACGGCTTTGCCACCGACCGTGACGCCGATGCGATCATGCTCGACGAAATGGGCTTTCCGATCGAAGAAGACGCGGTGGCTGAAGTCATCCGCGCCGGTATCCGCGTTCCACTGCAGATTCTGGACTTCGAAGGCGAGGAAGTTGCGCTTTTCGGTGTCCAGGCGGCGTCCGCGACCCAGAGCTTTGATTTGCTGGCAGCCGGTGATGTCGCCGTCGCCTTTACCGACGTGGCCGCGACGCTGCTCGACATCCAGAAGGTCGGCGCGGCCGGCGGCGGCGATCTGCAAAGTTTTGAACAGGAACATCTGGTGGCTGTCGACGGCCTGGCGGTGATTTCCAATCCGCAAAACCCGCTGGCGCAAATTTCGGTTCCCGATGTGGCGGCAATTCTGGCCGGTCGGATCACCGACTGGTCGCAGGTCGGCGGGCCTGCTGCGCCGATCAGCCTCTATTCCTTCGCCGCCGGCTCGGATGCTTTGCGCGATGTCGAATCCCTGGTGCTCGGACCCTT
>JAYTCN010000484.1:0-15690 GCA_043736475.1 Paracoccaceae bacterium | reverse complement strand
GCTCCGAGTGCGCCGCCGATGGACAGCCGGTCGGCACCCGTCTGTTTCTGAACGATGCCAAAAGCGCGCGGCGAGCCCGCCTGCATTGTAATGAGTTGCTCAACGAGGCCGGGCCATTGAATACCGGCTTCGACCTCGACCATTCCCTTGTCAACATCAAGATGCAGAATCCGGTTCATCGAAGACATGTCGATCAGGATGCCGTCGCTGATGAACTGCTGTCCACCCATCGCGTGGCGACCGCCGGTAACGCTCACCGACTTTCCCAGAACGCGGGCGGCAAGCAATGCTTCTCGCAATTCGTCGTCAGTTTGCGGCGATGCTATTTGGTGGATTCGGGTTTCGTTCAGCTGTGAGTGGGTGTCGTTTACGAAAAAGCCGTTGTCCTGCGATCCAGTATTGGCCCCCATCGTGCGACCCCTTTTCTGTGCAGGCAGTGTCAACCCTTTGCGGAAAGAAAGATGAGGAAAAGGGCTACAGCCTGGATCAAATGATAGAATGCATTGTGATCAAAGTATACTGCGTGGAGGCGAACGCGCCTGATTTGGACCAGCGCCGCTGCGAAGGTGAGAATTACACCGCCTGCGCCAAGCGCGAAGTTTATGGCACCACTCCGGAAGTAGGCCGTTGCAAAGGCGACCAGCAGGAATATGGCCGCTGGCAGATAGTGAATGATCGCAACGGTGTAGGACTGGCTTACCGCCAGAATTATGGTCATGTAGACAGCCAGCGCAATCACGGCACCAATAGAAACGATTTTCGCCATCTCGTCGCCCAAGATCAGACGCGAGCCAATGTTCCAGCTTGCCAGCGCCGCCAGGCCGATCAGCGCAAATATCCCGATCCACAGCGTTCGGTACAGCGCCGACTTCTGGTCCGTCACGAAGCCATGCGTCACTGCACCGAGCAGAGCGGCTAGGCCTGTAGCGGCAAAAAACGCGACGAACCAGTCGTTGGCAGGTTGCGTGCTGTAGCCAGTTTGCAGCAGAACCAGTGCGAACCAGGCACATTCGATGGCCAGCCCGAAATCTGTCAGCGTTACATCCGGCTCGCGCAATTTCATGATCGGGCTATGCGTCGGGCGGTTGCGCAACGCGGGTGGAGAACTCTCCAAGTGTGTACAAGAAGGTCGCCAGCACGAAATGAAAAGTGATGGGTATGGTGCCGGTGAACCAGCGCATTTCCGGAAACAGCGCCATTGTAATGCCGTATCGCAAAGCCATTACCAGTGCATAAACAATGCTGGCCCAAATCAGGATACGACCCGTTCGCGGTGCAAGTTTCGTAAAATAGCCCCTGCCACGGGCGAAATCGCGCACAATCATAGCCAACAGGCCAATCAGCACGATTTGGGCGGCAAGCAGCAAAGGATAAGGCAGCAAACCCGAATCCCATTTTTCGAAAGGGGGCAGAAAGGCGAGGTCAACTGTACCGACCATGACCTGACCGCCGACACGCAAGCAAAAAAGTGCGGCCAACAGGCCGAGCAGAAGCGGATAGCGACGCGGAATGTCGGTGATGGTGTGTTCAGTTTGCATCGCTGCCTCGACTACCCGCGTTGAAACTCCAGCCTTGTAACTTTGGCTCCGGTCAAGACGATTGGGTCTGCCGCCATGTTGGTGCCCGGTACGATTTCAACCATGTCATTGTATGCCGCTTCTTGCGTAACGCAAACATCCTGGTTCAGATTCTTGCTGGTCGCGTGATTGATGGGGAAAATCGGTCCGCACTTTTCATCATCCAGCTCTAATGCCTGAACACCACCCGTTCGGCCAGAACCTCGGCATCCACATGCGTCTCGTACTGGCGGAAGTTTTCCTCGAACATCCGCACCAGCCGGGCGGACTGGCGGTCGTAGGCGTCGGGTTTGTCCCAGGTGCGGCGCGGATCGAGCAGGATGTCGGGGACGCCGGGGCAGGATACCGGGACGGTGAAACCGAAGGAATCGTCCATCCGGTATTTGGCGCGGGTGAGCGAGCCGTTCAGCGCCGCCGTCAGCAGGGTGCGGGTGGCCTTGATCGGCATCCGTGAGCCGGTGCCATGGGCGCCACCGGTCCAGCCGGTGTTGACCAGCCAGCAGGTAACGCCGTGTTCGGCTATTTTTTGCCGCAACAGGTTGGCGTAAACTTCCGGGCGCCTCGGCATGAACGGGGCGCCGAAGCAGGTGGAGAAAGTCGGCTGCGGCTCGGTGATGCCGTTTTCGGTGCCGGCCACCTTGGAGGTGAAACCGCTGAGGAAGTGATACATCGCCTGGGCCGGGGTCAGGCGGGCAATCGGCGGCAGCACGCCAAACGCGTCGCAGGTCAGCATGATGATGGTGCGCGGCTGGCCGCCACGGGCCGAACGCGAGGCGTTGGAAATGAAATGCAGCGGATAGGCGCAGCGGGTGTTGGCGGTCAGGCTGTCGTCGGTGAAATCGAGCACCTTGGTCAGCGGGTCATAGACCATGTTCTCGATCACGGTGCTGAAGCGCGAGGTGGCGGCGTAGATTTCCGGCTCGGCATCGGCGGAAAGGTTGATGGTCTTGGCGTAGCAGCCGCCCTCGAAATTGAAGATACCGCGCTCCGACCAGCCGTGTTCATCGTCGCCGATCAGGATGCGTCCGGGATCGGCGGACAGGGTGGTTTTGCCGGTGCCGGACAGGCCGAAGAACACGGCGACGTCTTCGGAGGCTTCCATGCCGTGGTTGGCCGAACAATGCATCGGCATCACGCCTTTGGCCGGCAACAAGTAGTTCAGCAGGGTGAACGCGGCTTTCTTGTTCTCGCCGGCATAGGAGGTGCCGCCGATCAGCACCAGTTTTTGCTCGAACGAGATGGCGATCACGGTTTCCGAGCGGCAGCCGTGCCGGGCCGGGTCGGCCCTGAAATCGGGGCTGTTGATGATGGTGAAATCGGCGAGATAGTCTTCAAGGTCTTCGGCCCGCGGGCGACGCAGCAGGTGGCGGATGAACAGGCTGTGCCAGGCCAGCGTGGTGATGACGCGCACGTTCAGCCGGTAGGCCGGGTCGGAACCGCCGTAAAGATCCTGAACGAACAATTCGCGGCCGGCCAGATGGGCGAGCAGGTCGGTTTTCAGCTGGTCAAAGTCCGCTGGCTGCATCGGGGCGTTGTTTTCCCACCAGATCGTGCTGTCAACCGCGGCTTCGCGGACAACAAACTTGTCCTTGGGCGAGCGACCGGTGTGTTTGCCGGTGGTGACCAGCAAGGCGCCACCGTTGCCGAGCACGCCCTCGCCGCGCACGACGGCCTCTTGCATCAGACTGGTTTCGCCGAGGTTGTAATAGACGCGACCGGGGTTGCGGATCCCATCCCGATCCACCGTTGCTCGCGGATTCACGCGACCTGCATCCATGGGATTACCGACTTTCTGTTGCTGGACTCGAAACCGTGCCAGGTGACACAACGGCGAATGCTTGTGCTTTTGCCAGCTTAGCATCGCGGCTTTCAAGCGGATAGACCCGGTCAAACCGCTGGAAATATGCGGCATTTTGGACCCAGTGCCGCGTGATAAACATTGCCCGACGGGCCGATATCTGTTTGAATCACCGGCAAAAGGCGTAGAACACGAAGAAATTGCAGGGCAGGGCTCATAATGGCTGTAATCGCGCTGGTTGACGACGACCGAAATATCCTTACTTCGGTCACGATGACGCTGGAGGCCGAGGGCTTCACGGTCGTGTCTTTCAACGATGGGGCGGCGGGGTTGATCGGGCTGACCGACAATCCGCCCGATCTGGCCGTTCTCGACATAAAAATGCCGCGAATGGATGGGATGGAATTGCTGCGACGGTTGCGGCAGAAGTCGGATGTTCCGGTTATTTTCCTGACCTCGAAGGATGAGGAGATCGACGAAGTCCTGGGCCTGCGGATGGGTGCGGACGACTATGTCCGCAAGCCGTTTTCGCAGCGATTGCTGGTTGAACGCATTCGCGCCATTTTGCGCAGGCGCGACGCGATTGCTGCCGGACCCTCGGACGACGATGCGGATGTAATCATGACGCGCGGCAATCTGATCATGGATCAGTTGCGCCACATTGTGACCTGGAAGGGTGACAATGTTACGTTGACAGTGACTGAATTCCTGATCCTGCAGGCCCTGGCGACCCGACCGGGTGTTGTCAAAAGCCGGGATCAGCTAATGGATGTGGCCTATGACGATCAGGTCTATGTGGATGACCGAACCATCGACTCGCATATCAAGCGTGTCCGAAAGAAATTCCGTGTTCACGACGAGGAATTTTCGTCGATCGAAACATTGTATGGAATCGGATATCGTTACAACGAGGCTTAGGTGGTGACGATTGACCTGTCGCCACCGCCGGGTCGGGCCAAGAAGTTCGATACCGGCATCGTGCTGGGCGACGGCTGGACCGAGGACGGTTCCGACGAAACGCCGTGGTGGCGCAACGGCGGCAAGTCGTTTGGCCACCGCTCGCCGCTGGCGCGCAAGATTGTCACCTTCAACCTGGTCGGGTTGGGTGTGCTGGTCGGCGGCATCCTGTATCTGAACCAGTTCGAGGACGGGCTGATCAAACTGCGCGAGCAAGCGCTGGAGGCGCAGGGCAAGATGATCGCCACGGCGGTCACGCGGATTGCCGAAGGTGACGGCGCAAGCGGAATTCCGGTCGAAGCAATAGAAGCGGTGGTCGAAATGACCACCTTGTCGTCGGCGCGCGGGCAGTTGTTCGATTCCGAGGGCGCCTTGCTGACCGACACAAGTTTCTTGCGGCCGGAGCAGGAAGACGCCGCCGCGCCGCCCGACGCGTTGGTCGTGCCGCAGCAGCCGACGGCAATGACCGAGATCCTCAATGAAATCTGGGTGCGCAGCGAACGATTGTTCAGCGACACTTCTGCCGACTCGGTGCGCGTGCTCAGTTCTGAATTCTCCAATCTGCCAGCGATGGAATCCGTGGCCTCGGGCGAGGTGATCCATGTGCGGAAAAGCAACGCCGACGGGCAATTGGTCGTGTCGGTCGCCGTGCCGGTCATGGCTGCGGGTGCAACACTGGGCGCGCTTGTCCTTTCGACACCGGGTGGCGAGATTGATGCGATCGTGCGCGGCGAACGCGAGCAAATCTTGCAGGTTTTTGTCCTGGCGTTGCTGATGTCGATCGCGCTGTCGGTCGTGCTGGCAAATACCATCGCCAAACCATTGCGCGACCTGGCCGAAGCGGCAGAGAAAGGCGGGGCGACCACATCGTCGCGGCGGCTGAACCCCGAACGGATCAAAATTCCTGACATGACGGCGCGCCCCGACGAGATCGGCTATCTGTCCGGCGCGATGCGCAGCATGACGACCGCCTTGTTTGATCGCATCGAATCCAACGAATCCTTTGCTGCCGACGTGGCCCACGAAATCAAGAATCCGCTGACGTCGTTGCGGTCGGCGGTCGAGACGCTGGGCTACGCCAAAAGCGATGACGACCGCAAGAAACTGATGGCGGTGATCCAGAAAGACGTCCGCAGGCTCGACCGGCTGGTAACCGACATTTCCAACGCCTCGCGGCTGGACCGCGAACTGGTCCGCGACGAGATGGAAGATTTCGATCTGCACCACCTTTTGAAGAATCTGGTCGAGTTCAACCGCCACGCCGCCGAGGATCGGGAAGGCAAGCTGGTGCATAAACTGCCCGACGAACCGTTGATGATGAAGGGACTGGAAGGGCGGCTGGCCCAGGTTTTTGTCAATCTGATTGCCAACGCCATTTCGTTCATGCCCGAGGACGGAACGGTAACCGTCAACGCCGCCCCGGTTGACGGCAATCGCGTGCGGATCGTGGTCGAGGATAACGGACCGGGAATTCCGGACGAGAATCTCAAGGATGTGTTCAGCCGTTTCTACTCGGAACGCCCCGGTCAGGAATTTGGCAACCATTCCGGTCTGGGACTGTCGATATCCAAACAGATCATCGAAGCGCATGGCGGCGACATTTGGGCCGAGAACATCCGCGCCCAAGGTGCCGGAGCCGGCGCCGGTTTCCCGCGGCTTGGGGCGCGCTTTGTCGTGGAATTGCCATTGTGAACCAGGCGAATGCCGTGCTGATGCACGGAAGCTGTGTGGCAATTGGCGCGAAGGCGGTTCTGATCACCGGCCCATCGGGCAGCGGCAAATCGGGGTTGGCTTTGCAGATGATCGGACTTGGTGCGGTGCTGGTCGCCGACGACGGCGTCCAGGTGACACGGGTGGGGACCGATTTGCTGACCTGCGCGCCGGAAAAACTGGCGGGGTTGATCGAAGCCCGCGGCCTGGGAATTCTGTCGGCAAAGACTGTGCAGGATGTGCCTTTGACCTTGGTCGTTGCGCTGGACCGGCTTGCATCGGCCCGTTTGCCGGAAAGGCAGAATATAGTGGTTCTGGAACAAGAAGTTGAGTTGATATCGGGCAAGAATGTGCCCAATCTTGCGGCTGCACTTTTGGTCAAACTTGGCGGAACCTAGGTGGAAGACCCGGTCAAACAATCCGGCTCGTCGCGGCAGCAACAGGATGTTGTGCTGGTCACCGGCCCTTCGGGAGCCGGCAAAAGGACGACGATTCACGTGCTGGAGGATCTCGGCTTTGAAGCCATCGACAACCTGCCGCTGTCGTTGTTGCCACGACTGTTCACCGGCGAACCGCTGCACCATCCGGTAGTGGTGGGGGTGGATGCGCGGACCCGCGACTTTTCGGCGGCACGGTTGCTGAAAACGCTGGAAAAACTCAAAATGGATGCCGATTTCAATCCGATGCTGCTGTTCATTGATTGCCGGTCGGACGTGCTGCTCAACCGCTACAACGAGACCCGCCGCCGCCACCCGCTGGCACCGGCCGACACCCCGCTGGTCGGTATCGAAAAAGAACTGGAACTGCTTTTGTCGGTGCGCAACCGGGCCGATGTCTTGATCGACACATCCGACACGACGCCGCACGAGTTGCGGGCGGAGCTGACGCAAATTTTCAGCAAGGAAACCTCGACCGCCCTGTCGATATCGATCCAGTCGTTTTCCTACAAGCGCGGCACGCCGCACGGTCTGGACATGGTGATCGACTGCCGTTTCTTGCGAAATCCGTTTTGGCAGGCCGAGCTTCGGTCGCAGACCGGGCTGGATGCCAGGGTCGCCGACTTTGTCCGATCGGATCCGATCTATGCGGAATTCTTTGAGAAACTGGCAGATTTCACGTCTTTGCTACTGCCCGCTTACAAAGCCGAAGGGAAATCCTATTTCAGTATCGGCCTGGGATGTACCGGCGGGCAACACCGGTCGGTATGTGTTGCCGAGGAATTGGCGAATCGGCTTGCGCAGAGGAAATGGCAGGTGTCTATTCGCCACCGCGAATTGGAGCGTCAGCAAACAGCAGGCAGCTCTGTAAAGGGGATGCAAAAGGTTTGATCGGTATTGTGGTCGTCGCCCATGGTGGGCTGGCGCGAGAGTATCTGCTGGTACTTGAGCATGTTGTCGGGAAACACCCGGGCACGATGGCTGTTTCCATAGAAGACGGCGATGTCCGTGCCGAGAAACTGGACGAAATTCGTGACGCTATCGAGACGGTCGATACGGGTCATGGCGTTGTGATGGTAACCGACATTTTTGGCGGCACCCCATCGAACCTGGCGATGGCAGCGTGCGGACGCGATGACCGCACAGTGGTCTATGGTGCCAACCTGCCGATGCTGATCAAATTGGCCAAGGCCCGCCAGTTGCCGTTGCGCGAGGCGGTCAGCAGCGCGATGGATGCCGGGCGCAAATACATCAATTGCTCGGATTCCATGCCGGTGCTTGCCACCACCCGGGCCTGATGCCGGTCCAACAAACGCTGCATATTCAAAACGAAAAAGGTCTGCACGCGCGGGCTTCGGCCAAGTTTGTCGAAATGGTCGAGAAACACGACGCCAAGGCCATGGTCAGCCGCGACGGCATGAACGTTTCGGGCAATTCGATCATGGGATTGATGATGCTGGGTGCCGCCAAGGGCACGACAATTGACGTTGAAACCAGTGGTGCGCAGGAAGTCGAGCTGGCCGAGGCGCTGAAAAATCTGCTGGCCGACCTGTTTGGCGAAGGCGCCTAGACCAGTTCAGGCGCTGACAGAATCGCCCGAGCTGGTCTGACCATTTGTTTTTACGCAAATCGGGCGGGAAAACCGGTTCCCGCTTATCCCTGATTTGCTCTAGCTGTAACGTCTCAATGGGTTGTTCACGGGCTGAAACTGGTGAATGTGGTGTTTGCGAAGCAGCACGATCTTCAGGAGACATCCCGTGAACATTCACAAGAATGCCAAAACCACACCGAAGATGCGAGCCTTGATTGTCGCGCGACGTGCCGCAAGCGATGCGCGGGGTCAGTCGCCTGCACGGCCTGCAGCAGGCGTCGTTTGGCGTTGACCTTTTCGACCCGGTCACCCTCTACACCATGGCCGAAAGGGCGGCCAAACACGGCATCCTGTTCATCGCCCTGACATTCATGACCGTGTTTCTGATGGAGGGCGGGTCGAAAACCGCCACCCATCCGGCGCAGTTCCTGCTCATCGGCATGGCGCAGATCGTGTTCTTCCTGCTGCTGCTGTCCTTCGCCGAACAATTCGGCTTCGCCCTCGCCTATGCCGGGGCCGCCACGGCGACCATCGCGTTGCTCAGCTACTACGGCCTCGCCTCGCTGCGGCCTGGCCGAAGGTCCTGGGTTCTGACGGCCACGCTGATCGTGCTCCATGCCACGCTCTACATGATCCGCAAAAGCAGCGACTACGCTCTGCTTGCCGGTTCCATCCTCGCCTTGCTCGCCGTCGCGGTGACGATGGTGATGACAAGGAACGAAAGCTGGGGCAGGCAGTTGCAGGCCTGAGTCGCCAGCGGGAAAGGCTTCGGCCTTTCCCTCAACAATACCCCTCCACCCCGACAAACTGCGCCGCCGAATAGCGGTCGCCACTGGCCCAGCCGGCGGGCAAAATTTGGCGGATCTCGGCCAATTGCGCCGCGGTCAAGACGATTGCCCGAGCATCGACGTTCGCTTTCAGATGGACCGCGGTCCGCGTGCCCGGAATCGCCACCATCTGCTTGCCCTGATGCAGCACCCAGGCAAGCGCCAGCGTTGACGGGTCATAGCCCTGGCCGCGCGCAAAGGCGTTGAAACGCAAAATTGCGGCCTTGTTCCGCGCAAAATTTTCCGGTTGAAATCTCGGGTTTCCGCGCCGAAAGTCCTTTTCACCCAGCGCATTAACATCCAGCACCGGATCGGCAAACATCCCCCGCCCCAGCGGCGAGAACGCCACAAATGTCGTACCCAAATCGGCGCAGGCCTGCAACATCCCCAGCTCCGGCTGGCGCGACCACAGCGAATATTCGCTTTGCACTGCCATCACCGGATGCACCGCATGGGCTCGCCGCAGCGACGAAGGCGCAATCTCGGAAAACCCGATCCCGCCGATTTTTCCTTCGCGCACGAAGGCCGCCATCGTTTCGGTCACCGCTTCGATCGGGCGGCTCTGCTCGCGCCGGTGGACATAATACAGATCCACCTGTTCTACGCCCAGGCGTCGCAACGAGCCCTCCAGTTGCGCCCGCAAGTGTTCCGGCGAATTGTCAAACCGGCGCGCCGGCTCCGGCACGACGCCGCCTTTGGTTGCAATGAAGAACCTGTGCGGATTCGCCTTGAGAAACGCGCCGATGATCGTCTCGGACAGTCCCATGCCGTAGATATCTGAGGTGTCGAGATGCGTCACCCCCAGATCAATCGCTGCCGCCAATGTCCGATGCGCCTCGGCCAGATCCGTCGGACCATAGGCACCGGCAAAACTCATGCAGCCAAGTCCGATGCGGTTGGCCATCACGCGGTTCACCTGAACGTCATTCGCCGTCATGCTGTTTTCCCAAAGACGATTTTCCGCCCGAACTATCGCCTTTTTACCTCGCGCAAAGCGATAGCTGCTTTCAAAAAGGACTCCGGCACCGCACTGATTCTATCCGATTCAAGCGCCACCAACCCCCGAAGAAGGCAGGTTTTGGCCTCGGGGAAACCAGAATCATTCGAATTCAATGGCTTGCAAATACTGCCCTCACCAATTCTGGGGAGATCAAACTGGTGAGTATCCAGCAATTCTTTGCACATGCTAAGGTTGATTTAATATTTCGTTAACCAATCTGTATGAGTTTGAATATGTCCAGAGACTGGATGATCGACGTTTTGGCAGACCTGCGCAGCTTTGCGGGGGCGAATACAATGCCGGGCCTGGCAGAACATCTCGATGACGCGATAATGATTGCTGCTGCTGAACTTCGGGGCGATGGGGTCAGTGCGGATGTGTTAAGTGCCTGTGATTTCGAAACTGGAAGCGTTCATCGAGCGCATAAAGAAAACGGCTACGCGTGAGGGGCTTCAACATCTGATTGAGGCATTGCGCGATGTCTACGACGTTGACCACGTAATTTACCATTCCGTCAATTCGGTCGGCGAACAATACGCCGCACTGACGTACGACCAAAAATGGGTCGAACGCTACATTGAAAAGGAATACGCCCGTATCGACCCGGTGGTCTTGGGTGCTTTGCAACGTTTCACCCCGATCGACTGGAAACGGCTGGATTGGTCCGGTCCGGTCCGGCAAAATTTCCTGCGCGAGGCGCTGGCCGCCGGCGTCGGCAACCAGGGTTACTCGGTTCCGATCCGTGGCCCGAACGGCCAGTTCGCCCTGTTCACCGTCAACCAGAAGACCGACGACGCCAAATGGGCCCGTTTCACCGGCGAACACGTCAGTGACCTGTTGCTGATTTCGCATTACATCCACCAAAGAGCGCAGGAGATCGACATGAACCACGGGCCTGAACCGCTGCGCGAACTTTCGCCGCGCGAAACTGATGCCTTGACCCTGCTTGGCCTCGGCTACGGTCGCGGGCAGGTTGCCGACAAGTTGCAGATTTCCGAAAATACCCTGCGCGTCTATATCGACTCGGCCCGCTACAAATTGGGCGCGCTCAATACCACCCACGCCGTCGCGCTGGCAATGTCGCGCGGCGTCATCATGACCTGATCCGAAAAAATCGCACTGTTGCCGAAAATTTAAATCCGCGCACGGTCGCGCATATTTAACATGGCCTGTCTTAGGCCTCCGTCAAATTTCCCTGACGGAGCCTGCCATGATCAAATTCCTCTACGCCGATTCACTGCATCGTTTTCCCCAGCTCGCCGACGCGATGTTCCGCGACCGTGCCATCCAGTTCCGCGACCGCCTCAATTGGTCCGTGCAGGTCGATGACCAGGGTCACGAACGTGATCACTACGACGCGATGAACCCGCTCTATGTCATCGCCGTAAATCCCGACGGCAGTCACGGCGGTTCGATGCGTTTTCTGCCGACGACAGCAGAAACCATGGTTAATGACCATTTCCTGCACCTCACCCAGGGCGTGCGCATTTCCAGTCCGCTGATCTGGGAATGCACCCGGTTTTGTTTGTCGCCGAGCAATGCAAATTCTGCCTTCAAGACGGCGGGCAAACTATTGCTGGCAGGCTGCGAACTGGGCCTGCGATTTGGCCTGCATCATGCCGTCGGCGTTTTTGACGGGCGAATGCTGCGCGTTTATCGGCGTCTGGGCTGGCAACCGCTAATTCTCGGCAGTTCGGCTCACGGGCCAGATTGTGTTGGAGTCGGACTTTGGGCCTTTGATTCAAAGGCAACGTCCACAGTTGCGGCGCGCATCGGGCTTGACCCGCTCGTCGCGGCAAGCTGGTTCGAGGCGTCATTTCCTTTCCTGCAAAAGACGCTTGCGGCTTGACGCTTTCGCTGGTCCCCCTGCCGGCATCCGGTTAGAAACCTGCAAGCAGGGAACCGGGCATGCAACTTTCCGACGATCAGGCGCAGGCCCACGATTCCTTGGCCAATGCCATTCGCCTTGCCGGTGTCGATATCGACACCGCCACGCTGTTGCCCGCAGCCGAAGGTGATGGCCGGGTTCTGGCCGTCATCGGCAAAGCCGGTTCCGGCAAGACCCTGTTGCTGGCCGAACTGGTCAAAGCCCTGACCGAGGCCGGGGTCGAGCCGGTTTCCGCCGAATACGAAAGCCGCAAACGCCGCGACAAGCGCACCTTCGCTGTCCTCGCCCCCACCAACAAGGCAGCCTCGGTGCTGCGGTCGCGTGGCGTGCCCGCCACCACCATCCACCGCATCCTCTACACCCCGGTCTATCATCCCGAATACGAGAAAATCGCCATCTGGCTGGCCGGTGAGGGCCCGCGCCCGACCATCGAAGGGCTGACCGACATCGCGCTGGATCGCGCCTTCCGGTTCTACGAAACTGTCAAGTCAATCCCCGGTGCACTGGCCGCCGCCGGTCTGCGCGGCTCGGATTTCATCACCGGCTGGAGCCGCCGCGACGACCCGCTCGACATCGGCCTGATCGACGAGGCCTCGATGCTCGACGATCGCCAATTTGCCGATCTGCGCGAGATTTTCTCGACCCTGATCCTGTTCGGCGATCCGGCCCAGCTGGCCCCGGTCGGCCAATCCGGCGCCATGTGTTTCGAGGCACTGCCGGAGGCCGCCAAACTCACCCTGTCGCGCATCCACCGCCAACAGGCCGACAGTCCGATCCTCGACCTTGCGCATGCCCTGTCTGATCCGCTGCTTGGTTTCGAAGATTTCGAGCAACTGGTCGAAGAAACCGCCGAACGCGACGAGCGTATCCTGATCTCGCCCCGCGCCGATGCCACCATGATGGCCCGCTCGCCGGTATTGTGCTGGCGCAACGCCACCCGCATTCGCCTGATCCAGGCCTTCCGCTCCGCCTACGGCGCCCCGATGACCAGCCTGCTCCCCGGCGAACCGCTGATCTGCGACGGGGTCGAACTGCCGCTGAAACACCGCAAAAAACGCATCGACCTCGAAGCGCGCGGCCTGATCAAGGGCGCGCAAGTGGTGTTCCTCGGCCAAGGCAGTCGCCCCGGTTTCAGCCGCCTGCACGTCATCGGCGCCGAAGACCCGCAGGTCAACGCCGCCACCATCATCAAGATCGAACTGCCGGGTCAGGAAGAACCCTTCATCGCCAGTGCCGCCACCATGGGTGCCGCTTTCATCCACGGTGCCGCCTGCACCATCCACAAGGCGCAGGGCTCGCAATGGCCCGATGTGCAGGTGTTTGCGCCGGATTTGTACGCCGCCGCCCGCTCCGGCCGCGAGGAAGCCGGGCTGCCGCTGTGGAAACGCCTCACCTATGTCGCCATCACCCGAGCCGAAACAAGGCTGATCTGGGTGACGCGCTATATGCTGGGCAAACCAAGCGCGCCGCTGGGGGTGGAGGATTTAAGGGGCGTGGGCACGCCGCCGGGACTGGCAATGGCGGAACAGTGACGCGACCTATGCCTCGACGAACGCCGCCAAATTCGCCAGCGCTGCCGCCAAACCCTCCAGATGGTCCGCCTGCCCGATCCCCTCGGGCACATTCTCGCAAGTGATCGTGACTTCGGTCCCTTCGGGAACCTCGAGCAAAGTCGTGGTCATCCGCATGGTGCCGCCGAAAGCCGGGTCATTGGTCTCGAAATCGATCAATTCCACAATCCGCTCGTCGGCAGTCAGTTCCGCAAACCGCCCCCGGAACACGTCTTCATGCGCGGCGGTCTTGCCGGGTTTGGCGTGGTCAGGTTCTCCATAGTTCAACGACATCCGATAGCCGCCACCGACGCGTGGATCAAAGGCAAAGACCTTGCCCGCCATGCTTGCTGGCCTGCGCCACGCGACCAGCGCCTTGGCGCTCAGGAACGCCGGATAAATCGTCGCCCGCGAAGCGTTGATAACGCGCGAGGCACTGTCGATTCTGGCCTCCCTTTTGGTCAATTCGCCGACCTTCGCGCCACCACGCCCTGCGCCAACACGCACATCAGCTCAAACATCACCGACACCCCCAACCAGGCCGTCCCGCCACTCTGGTCAAACGGCGGCGATACTTCGACCAAATCCGCCCCGACCAGATTGACCCCCGCCAGTTCCCGCACCACCTGCTGCGCCTGATACGAGGTCGGCCCGCCCACCTCCGGCGTCCCGGTGCCCGGCGCGAAAGCCGGGTCGATGAAATCGATGTCGAAACTGCAATAGGCCGGCTGCACCCCCACCACCTCGCGCGCCTGCGCCATCACATCGGCCACACCGCGGCGGAAGAACTCGTCGATCCCGATGATCGTCACCCCGTTGGCGCGGCCAAAATCCATATCCTCGCCGTCGTACATGGTGCCGCGAATGCCGATTTGGATCACCCGTTTGGGGTCGAGCAGCCCTTCCTCGATCGCCCGACGGAACGGGGTGCCGTGGGTATAGAGAAACCCGCCGAAATAGGAGTGGAACAGGTCGGTATGGGCGTCGAAATGCACCATCCCCAGCGGCCCGTCCTTGGCCAGTGCCCGCAGGATCGGCAGCGAACACAGATGATCGCCGCCCGCCGACATCGGCACAATGCCGCGCCGTTTCACCTCGGCGTAAAACTTGGTGATCCGTGCCATCGAATCCTGCAAATCCGCCGGGTTCGGCCCGACATCGCCCAGATCGGCGCAATTGACCAAGGCGAACGGATCAATCCCGCTCGCCGGGTTGATCCGCCGGATCATCGTCGAGTAGTCCCGCAACTGCCGCGGCCCGTGCCGTGGACCGGGCCGGTTGGTGGTGCCCGCATCCCACGGCACCCCGATCAGGCCCAGCTCGACCTCGCCGATCCGCGCATGATCCAGCGGCACCACCGGCAGGCGCATGAAACTGGCGATACCGGCGAACCTTGGCAGTTCAAAGCCGGAAACCGGCTGAAAGAACGGGTCGGACATTGGCAACTCCCCTCGTTCGTCTTAGGCTAACTCAGCACAGCCGAAATCACACGGAAAGATTCAACATGACCAAAATCGCCGTCGTCACCGGAGCGGGTTCCGGCATCGGTCGCGCCTGCGCGCAAGCTTTCCTCGCCGAAGGCTATTACGTTGCTCTGATAGGCCGCCGCGCCGATGCCCTGGCCGAAGCCGCAGGCGACCATGCCAATGCCCTGACCCTCGCCTGCGACGTCACCGATTCCGCCGCCGTTGACTCGGCCTTCGCCAGAATCGCCGCCACCTTTGGCCGCATCGACGTGGTTTTCAACAACGCCGGCTCCAACATTCCCGCTGCGTCCATCGACCAGATCGCCCCCGCCGACTGGCGCCGCGTCATCGACGTCAACCTCAGCGGTGCCTTCTACGTCGCTCGCGCCGCTTTCATCCAGATGAAGGCGCAAACCCCGCAAGGCGGGCGCATCATCAACAACGGCTCGATCTCGGCCCACGCCCCGCGCCCCGGCCTCGCGCCCTATACCGCCTCCAAACACGGCATCACCGGCCTGACCCGGCAAATCTCGCTCGACGGTCGCCCCTTTGACATCGCTTGCGGCCAGATCGACATCGGCAATGCGATGACCGCGATGGGTGGTCCGCACGCGACCGGCGCGTTGCAGGCCGACGGCACCACCAAGCTGGAACCGGTGATGGACGTGGCCCATGTCGCAACCTCGGTCCTCTACATGGCCAGCCTGCCGCTCGAGGCCAACGTCCAGTTCCTCACAATCATGGCCACCAAAGCGCCCTATATCGGGCGGGGTTAACCCAACCCCCGCAACCAGCGCCGCAAAACCCGCTCCAGCTTCGCCGCCCCCAAGGGGGCCATGGCTTTGGTGTGTTCATGCGAAATGACCGCGGTTCCCATCCCCGCCGCCAT
>JAYTCN010000483.1:0-6429 GCA_043736475.1 Paracoccaceae bacterium | reverse complement strand
GATTGAATCAGCTGCAGCCGGTCGGCCAGCCCATGGGTCACGGCGTTGTGCGCGGCTACCGCCAGCGCTGGTTCGCTGATATCCGCCGCAACGCCGCTCGCATGTGGCCATTCGCACAGCAAGCTGATTGCCAGCACGCCGCTGCCAGTCCCCAGATCCAAAAGCCGCGCCGGCGGTGGCAAGCTCAAGGCGCGTTCGACAAGCGTTTCAGTGTCCGGTCGCGGGTCGAGGACGTCCTTTGTAACCTTGAACTTCCTGCCCCAAAATTCGCGATAACCAACAATCTGCGAAACCGGCCGGAATTGCCGGCGTTCGGCAATTTTGCCGGTGAACTGCCGCAGGTGATCGTCGGACAGCTGCCGGTGCGGATCGAGATGGGTCGTGCCGATGACATCGGCAAGAATGCATCTGGCATCGCGCATCGGCTCGGCGATGCCGGGCCTGGCCAGTTCGGTTGCCGCCAGAGCAAGCGCCTGTGCGATGTTCACAGGCCAAGTTCAGCAAGTCGCGCCGCCTCGTGCCAAGCGCGCAGGCTTTCGATAATCTCATCCAGATCACCCTGCATGACCGCATCAAGTTTGTACAACGTCAGATTTATCCGGTGATCGGTAAGGCGCCCTTGCGGAAAATTGTAGGTACGAATGCGCTCGGATCGGTCACCGGAACCGATCTGCCCTTTGCGTTCAGCCGCACGGGCCTCGTCAACTTTTCGGCGTTCAAGGTCAAGCAAGCGGGTGCGCAAGACCTGCATCGCTTGGGCCCGGTTCTGATGCTGCGATTTCTCGGCGCTGGTGACGATTATTCCGGTCGGCAAATGCGTGATTCGCACCGCCGAGTCCGTTGTATTGACATGTTGCCCCCCGGCCCCGGACGCCCGCATCGTGTCAATGCGAATGTCGCTGGCTGGAATGTCGATATCAACCTCTTCGGCCTCTGGCAGCACCGCGACCGTCGCCGCCGACGTATGGATGCGGCCGCTGGCTTCGGTCGCCGGCACCCGTTGGACCCGGTGGACACCGGATTCGTGCTTGAGGAACTGAAAGACATCCTTGCCGCGAATGATGGCGATGACTTCCTTGTAGCCGCCAAGTTCGGTCACTGAATCCTCGATGACGGCAAAGCTCCAGCCTTTCGATTCGGCAAAGCGCGCATACATCCGGCACAGGTCAGCGGCAAACAGCGCGGCTTCGTCGCCGCCGGTGCCCGCTCTGATTTCGAGAATTGCCGGCCTGGCGTCGTTTCGATCCTTGGGCAAGAATGCCAATTGCAGATCCCGTTCCATAACCGGCAATGCCTGTTTCAGGCTTCGCAATTCTTCCGAAGCCAGACCGGAGAATTCGGGATCATCCAGCATCGATTCAGCCGATGCGATTTCGAGAAGCATTTTCTGGTAGGACCAGACCTTGCCGAATACCAGACCAAGCTCGGCGTATTCGCGGCTCAGTCGCACCAGCTCATCGCCCGAGACGCCGGCAGTCAGCTTGGCTTCGAGAAAGGCAAATCTTTGCGATATTTGGTCTAGTTTTTCTTCGGAAATCATGGCCTCAGCCATGTCAATTCAGGCCATCCGGGTCAAGCGAAACAGTTTGGGGTTCTACTCGACAAATGCGTCCAGCGCCGTCATCCAGGTTTTTACCCGTGTTTCGTTGACCCCCATGTCGCCATTGCCAAATCGTGATCGCGAAAAGACGGCCAATGTAACCTTTCCGGGCAGTTCCAGCGGAATGAATCTTACCGTAATATAATCCGGGAACTTCAGCCGGTCCGACCGTTGCACATAAGTCAGCCATCCCTCATCGGTCGATCCCGCAAGACGCGTGGTGTTCTTTTGGTTCAGAACGAACAGGTCAAAGGCCAGGGCGATCGCCTTGATGTCACCCGCAAGCACCGGGGCCTCAAGATCAACCTCCTGCTCGGTCATCGCATCGGGGGCCAGTCTGAAATGATTTGGCGTCAGCGCGGCTTCGGCCACCAGCGGATCAATATGCCAAACCGCCGGATCGTGTTCGGCGGTCCGGATCTTGTACATCGTCAGGCCAACTCCGCCCGCAATCAACAGCAGGACAAGCAAGGCAAGTGTTTTCATTCGGTCACTGCGCGGCCTTGGCGGCTGCCTCCTGTTCGGCTTCTATCAGACGAGCCTTGATCTCAACCAATTCAACAATGTGATCGATCATATGCGTATTGCTCAGCTTATGATCTTGTTTTCCGGCAAGGTAAACCATTCCCGACCCGGCACCACCACCGGTAAATCCGACATCTGTCATCAAGGCCTCGCCGGGTCCGTTGACCACGCATCCGATAATCGACAATGACAGCGGCGTCTGGATATGGGCCAGCCGCTGCTCCAAAGTCGCAACCGTCTTGATGACATCAAATCCCTGCCGCGCGCAGGATGGGCAGGAGATGATCGTCACCCCGCGGTGCCGCAGACCCAAAGACTTCAGAATTTCAAGGCCCGCCCTCACCTCCGCCACCGGATCGGCTGACAGGGAAACCCGAATCGTATCGCCAATGCCCATCCACAGAAGGTGGCCCATGCCGATCGCCGATTTGACTGTGCCCGAGACCAAACCTCCGGCTTCAGTTATGCCAAGGTGAATTGGTGCGTCCGTGGCATCAGCAAGTGATCGATAGGCGGCCGCCGCCAGAAACACGTCCGAGGCCTTCACCGAAATCTTGAACTCGTGAAAATCGTTATCCTGCAGGATCTTGATATGATCGAGGCCACTTTCGACCATGGCTGCCGGGCATGGCTCGCCATACTTTTCCAGCAAATGCCGCTCCAGCGAACCGGCGTTGACCCCGATTCGCATCGAACAGCCGTAATCTTTTGCGGCCCGGATGACTTCCTGAACCCGGGCGGAGGTTCCGATATTGCCAGGATTGATCCGAAGACAGGCTGCGCCGGCTTTGGCTGCCTCAATGGCGCGCTTGTAGTGGAAATGGATATCGGCGACGATCGGAACCGGACTCGATTTGACGATTTGGCCCAGCGCCGCGGTTGATGCCTCGTCCGGGCATGAAATCCGGACAATATCCGCACCCGCTTCCGCACAGTCGCGCACCTGCTTGATCGTGGCGACGGCATCGGCGGTGTTCGTATTGGTCATGGTCTGCACGGAGATCGGCGCTTCACCGCCAACCAATACCGAGCCGACACGAATTTGCCGACTTTTGCGCCGCTCGATATCCCGCCATGGACGAATGGGATTATGGGTCATTCCATCCTCGCCAAAGCAATTTCAGTCACAATGACCAAGTCTGTTCATTCAAATTGTCCATGTCGAATCCAGACCCGGTCCGGCTCACTCGGTTGCGGGCGCCAACGATGGCGTTTCGGCAGACAGGGCAGCGGGCGCAATCGCCGCGACCGGCAATTCTGCTGATGAACGCGCCGCCGCTGCCGCCTGGATAACCAGGAGTGATTCAGCGGCCGCGACCGGCCAATTTGCCTGCACGTCGGCGATGTTCAGCGAGACGTCTTTTGCAATCGACGTGCCGGCCCCAATTGGTCCGTAAGCGACGCTGTCGACCGAGACATAGACCGAACCGGAGTTGCCGGCGCGCAGCAACGGCGACTGAAGTTCGGCGGGCAAGGCGTAAAATTCGCCGGTTTCGAGTATCTTTTCGAATACTCTCGATCCATCCGCCAGGTAAACGCGGATCCACGCCGGGCTGGTGGCAAACACCGCGATGGTCGACGGACCGGCGTTTTCCAGCAGCTGCGGTTCGCGAAGCTGGCTTTGTTCGGCCGCAGCCATTTCAACCAGATTAGAAATTTCGGTCTGCTCTGAACTTGGCCAAACCGGCGCAAAACCGGTCGCTTCCGGGTCAATACTCGCAATCGGACCGTCGCGATGGTCAAAAACTGGAACTTCGAGTACTTGCGGTCGGTACACTCGGGCATAAAGCAAATCCGACGGGCCATCACCCTGCGAAGCGGAACCATCGAGGTCAGCCGCAGCAAGTTCAGGTTGATCGGGCGTGACTACGGTCGCCGTGGCACCGGGTGTCTGATCAACAGGTACAAGTTGGACGCGCTGGATGTCCTGCAGCAAAGACCATCCGCCGAGGCCAAGGCCGCCGATCAGGACCAAAAGCACGGCCACCGACCCCAGTCCGGACGCCGAAATGCCCGACAATGCCCCCGACCGTATCGCGGTAATTCGAAAGGCCGGATGGATCAGTGAATTTGCCGCAACCTGCTTGGCGTTCTTCTTGGCCCGACTGGAACGGGCGCCGGCACGTGGTTTGGGGTTCATACCCGCATTCACGCCGCCGAAATTTGCTTCGGTGCTGAAGCGCGCAAACACCGCTTCGGCATCGAGGTTCAGGTAACGCGCGTATGAGCGCACGTAGCCAGCGACAAACCCCTTGTTTTGAAAAACCGACGTATCGCAATTTTCAATGGCGGCAATGTAGGCGGCCTTGATTCTCAGGTCGCGTTGCACGTCCAACAGTGACTTGCCGAGCGTGGCGCGTTCGCCGCGCAATTCATCGCCAAGCCGAACCTCGAACGAGTCGTAGCCTTGCAAATCGCCGGTTTTCGAACGTCCGACCATCGAAGTTGCTGTTGTCCTTGCCTTTGCCCAGCCTGCTTTTTGTCTACGCGAGCACGAATCGCAACCCCGAAAACTTAGTTGGAATGCATAGTGGCACGATTTGGCCATAATGTGGATAAGTTTCACAAAACAAGGCTTTAGCGGCTTTTTTGCAACTCCATGGTTCACCGGCGCATTTTTCCGGTCTGCGGCATTTGCGCGCCTTGCTGGCTGCAGTGCCGCGATCGGGCGAAACGACCGGCGAATTGGTCAGTAAATGTAGCGTATTTCGTCCGTCCAGTAGCGTTCCATGCGTTTGAGGACGGCATTGATATCAGCCATGCGAAATTCACCCGTCAGGCCTTTGCTGGCCATTGAATTTGCCTGGCGTTCAAACAGGTCACCGACAATCGTCTGAATCCCCCGGCCCTTTTCGGTCAGGCGCACGCGGACAGCGCGACGGTCGACATCGCAGCGTTGATGGTTCATGTAGCCCGATTCCACCAGTTTTTTGAGATTGTACGAAACGTTCGAGCCCTGATAGTAACCTCGGGTTTTAAGCTCACCCGCCGTAACTTCGTTCATTCCGACGTTGAATAACAACAACGCCTGCACCGAGTTGATGTCGAGCAGGCCAAGCCGCTCGAACTCATCTTTCACGACGTCAAGCAAAAGTCTGTGCAGCCGTTCAACCAACGACAAAAGTTCAAGATACGCCGGCAATACAGTGTCGGGGACACGTTCGACGACCGATCGTTTCGTCATTTCCTGCAGACTCATGTCTTTGCCTCCGGCCAACACCGCCGTCGGTAATCTTGGGCAAAGTCCCGAACAAGTCGTTAAGTTTGGCAACGAAAACGATTAAAGGTTGATCAGATTTTTCGCGCGAACGAGCGCCAGTAGCGGATCAAATTGGCCCGGCGGCTCAGAATTTCCGGTTAGCCAGGCATAAATGTCATGGTCGTTCTCTTCGAGAAGCGATTCAAGCAGATCCAGGAAATGATCTTCCCAGGTCGCATGGTGTGTCTCAAAAAACCGGCCAAGGATCAGGTCCATTTCGCGTGTTCCGCGGCGCCAGCAGCGGACGCGCAGCCGTTTCAAACGAATATCGCGTGCAGCGTTTCCGCCAAACGAACGCGGGCTGACACCAGATTGCTTGAAAGCGGCCATGGCCCAAAGTAGAACACGGCAGCGTCGCATGCAAACCGGAGTGACTGATGCCGTTTCTGTCGGACGCCATGGCGCGCGTAAGAGCCTCGCCAACCATTGCCGTCACCAGCTTGGCCCAGGAACTGGCCCGCGCCGGTCGCGATGTCATCGGATTGGCCGCCGGCGAGCCCGATTTTGATACGCCGCAAAACATAAAGCTGGCGGCAATTGCGGCAATAAACTCGGGCAAGACAAAGTACACCGCTCCCGACGGAATTGTGGAATTGAAGGCGGCCATTTGCGCCAAGTTCCAGCGCGAGAACGAACTATTGTACCGGACCGATCAGATATCCGTCTCGACCGGCGGCAAACAGGTTCTGTACAACGCCCTGGTGGCGACACTGAACCCCGGCGACGAAGTGATCATTCCCGCGCCATATTGGGTAAGTTATCCCGACATGGTGTTGATGTGCGGCGGCAAGCCCGTCATTATCCCGTCCAGCCTGGACGCGAAATTCAAGATCACGCCGGCCCAACTTGAAGCCGCCATTTCTCCAAGAACGAAATGGTTCATTTTTAATTCGCCCTCCAATCCCACCGGCGCCGGCTATTCATGGCAGGAATTGAAAGAACTGACCGACGTGTTGTTGCGCCATCCCCACGTCTGGGTGATGACCGACGACATGTATGAGCACATCACCTTCGCACCGTTCGAGTTTTGCACTCCGGCCCAGGT
>JAYTCN010000482.1:0-15743 GCA_043736475.1 Paracoccaceae bacterium | reverse complement strand
ACTCGTCCTGCAATTTGGCCCGGATCAACGGGTCGAGAGCTGAAAACGGCTCATCCATCAAGAGGATCGGGGCATCGGTGGCGAAGGCTCGGGCGAGGCCAACACGTTGCCGCATGCCACCCGACAGCTCGGAAACCATCCGGTCTGCCCATTGCGCCAGATTCACCCGTTCCAGTTCCTGCATTGCCCGGGTTCGGCGCGCGGTCGCGTCCTGGCCCGATACTTCCAGTCCGAAAGCGACGTTGTCGACCACGCTGCGCCACGGCAGCAGGCCGAAACTTTGAAATACCATTGAGACACGTTTGGTCCGGATATCGCGCATGGCGGCATCACTCACGCTTGCCACGTCGCTCATCCCTGATCCGTCGCTTATCAGCATACGGCCGCGACTGACTTTGTTGAGCCCGTTGACGGCGCGCAGCAGCGTCGACTTGCCCGAGCCGGAAAGCCCCATCAGGACCGAGATTTCGCCTTCAGCCACGCCGAGATTGCAATTGTGAACGCCGAGGATTTGTCCGGTGCGCGACTTGACCTCTTCGCGGCTGAGACCCTGATCCATCAACGGCAAGGCAACCTTCGGGTTGTCGCCAAACACGATAGATACGTTGTCGAATTCGATCATCGAGGTCATTAAACTATTCCTGCCGGAAAATACGGTCGAGCGTAATCGCC
The DNA here is from genome assembly GCA_043736475.1 of Paracoccaceae bacterium. Taxonomy (GTDB): domain Bacteria; phylum Pseudomonadota; class Alphaproteobacteria; order Rhodobacterales; family Rhodobacteraceae; genus JANMOK01. Next base: position 15,071 of record JAYTCN010000482.1, on the reverse strand, counting down.
AGCACCACAATGACCAGGCCGGCTTCAAAGCCCAAAGACGTGTTAACCGAGTTCAGGGCGCGAACGACCGGCACTCCCAATCCATCGGCACCCACCAAAGCAGCGATGACGACCATGGAGAGGGACAGCATGATCGTCTGGGTCAAACCAGCCATAATCTGCGGCATCGCGTAGGGTAGTTCGACCTTGGTCAAAAGCTGCCGTGGCGTGCAGCCAAAACTCTGCCCGGCCTCGATCAGCTCCTTCGGGGCCGCCGATATTCCCAGATAGGTCAACCGGATCGGCGCCGGCAAAACGAATATGGCCGTTGCGATCAGCCCCGGCACCATGCCGATTCCAAAGAATATGATCGCCGGGATCAGGTAAACGAAAGTCGGCAGCGTCTGCATCAGGTCGAGGATTGGTCTGATCACCGCGAAAAACTTTGGCCGATGCGCCGCATATATACCGATCGGCACCCCGACGCCCATGCAGACAAAACAGGCCGTCAACACCAGGGTCATGGTCTCGGTGGTTTCTTCCCAATAGCCCTGGTTGATGACGAAGAGCAGGGCCAGGAAAACCAGCCCGGCTGTATACCACGAGCGACGCAGGTACCATGCCAGTGCAGTGAATACTGCGACCATCACGAAGGGGTGAGGCGTTTGCAACAGCCAGAGAACGCCGTCGATAAACCCTTCAAGAACGGTCGATAAGCCATTGAAAAACCAACGAGCATTGGCAATAAGCCAATCCACCAGCAGCTCGGCCCAATCGCCAACCGGGATCTTGTGTTCGGTCAGCCAGTCCATGATTCAAGTCCTCCCGGCTGCCCTGAGACCCGCGCCCCGGCCAATTGGCAGGGGCGCGAACGGTTTACATTCCCAAAGCGCTTTTGACTGCGGCCGCGGCATCGCCGCCGTCGCGGGTCGTGACGCCGTCAAGCCAAGGTCCGATCGCATCAGAATTTGCCGTCAGCCAGATCCTGGCGGCATCCATCGGCTCGGCACCGTCATTGAGGATACCCCCCATGATCTCGTTTTCCATCGCCAGGCTGAACTTCAGGTTGGTCAACAATTTACCGACGTTCGGACATTCGGCGACATAGCCGGCGCGGGTGTTGGTCATCACCGTGGCACCCCCGAGATTCGGTCCAAAGAAGTCGTCGCCGCCGGTCAGGTAGGTCATCTTGAAATTGGCATTCATCGGATGCGGCTCCCAACCGAGGAACACCACGCCTTCACCGTTTTCGTCGGCCCTGGCCACCTGGGCCAGCATGCCTTGCTCGGAGCTTTCGACCACTTCAAAACCGTCAAGCCCGAACGAGTTGGCGGCGATCATATCAATGATGATGCGGTTGCCGTCGTTGCCCGGCTCGATGCCATAGATCTTGCCGTCGAGTTGATCCGTGAATTTCGCGATATCAGCGAAGTCCTTGAGACCGGCGTCTGCCATGACCGAATTGACGGCGAGCGTATATTTCGCGCCTTCCAGATTTTCCCGCACGGTATCGACCGTGGCTGCATCCCGGTAGGGCGCAATGTCGGCCTCCATTGTCGGCATCCAGTTGCCAAGAAATACGTCAACGTCGCCCTCAGCCATCGCAACATAAGTCACCGGCACGGACAGAACCAGAATGTCGGTCTCGTAACCAAGGGCCTGCAAAATGGTCGTGGTTGCCGCGGTGGTCGCGGTGATATCGGTCCAGCCGACATCGGAGAACCGTACCTTGTTGCAACTTTCCGGTTCAGCAGCGAATGCAGTGCTGGCCAGCAGAATCGAAAGCGCCGAAGCGCCCAGTAATGTCTTCATTGTTTCCTCCACGTTTTTATTTCCGTCATCATAGTGACCGATTGACGAAGGCCAAGCGGTTTTCTAGGGTAAAAACTGATCTTGATTGACTGGTCAGTCAAGAAAAATTTTGTCCGAGGTCAAAATGCCAAAACTTGGGATGGAACCCATCCGGCGCAAGGCGCTGATCGGCGCGGCGATCGAGCAGATTCATGCGACCGGTTCGCTGGATGTCACGGTTGGGCAGATCGCCCGCCGGGCCGGTGTTTCATCGGCGCTCGCTCACCATTATTTCGGCGGAAAAGAGGACCTTATCATTGCGGCGATGCGGCACCTTTTGCAGGAACTGGGCCATAACGTTACGCGCGAATTGCGCGGTATTTCCGGGGGCAGAGCGCGGTTGTCGGCGATCATCGCCGCCAATTTTTCACCCGAACAATTTAGGCCGGAGACGGTTTCTGCCTGGCTGAATTTCTATGTCAAGGCACAGGGTTCACCCGAGGCGGCCCGCATGCTTCGCATCTATGCACGACGAATGCACAGCAACCTTTCGCACGCTCTGCATCTATTGGTGTCGCGCGATGAGGCGCTCCGGGTCGCCGAAGGGATCGGCGCGCTGATCGACGGTGTTTATTTGCGACACGCGCTGCGCGTTGCAGTCCCCAAATCCGCCGATGCAATCGCCATCGTCGAGGACTATCTGTCCGCGCAGCTTGCCTGGGACGGGACAAATAGTCCGAAAGGGCGCGGAAACTGAAATGAAAGCCGACTTTGTTGTCATCGGTTCCGGTTCGGCAGGGGCGGCCCTGGCCTATCGCCTTTCCGAGGATGGAAAGAATTCGGTTCTGGTTCTAGAGCACGGCGGCTCGGATTGGGGACCGTTCATCCAGATGCCGGCGGCCCTGTCCTATCCAATGAGCATGGGCCGGTACGATTGGGGTTTTCAGACCGAGCCGGAACCGCACCTGGCTGGCAGGATTCTGGCAACGCCGCGCGGCAAAGTGATTGGCGGCTCGTCTTCGGTCAATGGCATGGTCTATGTCCGCGGTCACCCGCGCGACTTTGACCATTGGGCAGATCAGGGCGCCGACGGGTGGGCCTATGCCGACGTCTTGCCGTATTTCAAGCGAATGGAAAATTGGCACGGTTCGGGTGATGCGATCTGGCACGGTAGCAGCGGGCCGCTGCACGTGACGCGCGGCGATCGCAAGAATCCGCTTTACGATGCTTTTCTGGCCGCAGGACAACAAGCCGGTTTTGAAAGCACAATCGACTACAACGGGGCCAAACAAGAGGGATTTGGCCCGCTGGAGCAGACGGTTTGGCACGGGCGCCGCTGGTCAACGGCGAATGCCTACCTTCGGCCTGCCTTGAAGAGAAAGAATTGTGATCTGGTCCGCTGCCTGGCCCGGCGCGTCGTCATCGAAAACGGCCGCGCGACCGGGGTGGAGGTTCAGCGCGGCGACAAGGTCGAAATCATTCAGGCCCGGCGCGAAGTCGTCATTGCGGCGTCGGCCATCAATTCTCCCAAACTTCTGATGCTTTCCGGAATCGGGCGGGCCGAGGATCTGGCGGGTTTCGGTATTAATGTCGTGGCGAACCGGCCGGGCGTCGGCGCCAACCTGCAAGACCATCTGGAAATCTATGTGCAAGAATCCAGCCTGCAGCCGATCACGTTGTTCAGGCATTGGAATTTATTTTCCAAGGCCGTGATCGGGGCGCAGTGGTTGTTTCTGAAGCGCGGCCTCGGCACGTCAAACCAGTTTGAAACCGCGGGTTTTGTTCGGTCTGCGCCGGGTGTCGATTACCCCGATATCCAGTTTCATTTCTTGCCGATGGCAATTCGCTATGACGGAAAAGTTGCTGCCGAAGGCCACGGTTTTCAGGTGCACGTGGGACCAATGCGTTCAAAGTCTCGAGGGTCGGTTTGCTTGCGATCGGCCGAGCCCAACGAACCGCCGCTGATCCGGTTCAATTACATGTCGCACGCCGATGATTGGAGCGAGTTTCGCCACTGCATTCGCCTGGCACGCGAGATTTTTGCTCAGCCCGCCTTCAAGCCGTTTGTAGGCAAGGAGATTCAGCCGGGCGAGAGTGTCCAAAGCGACGGTTCAATGGACGAATTCATCCGCAACAACGCCGAGAGCGCCTACCATCCCTGCGGGACGGCGCGCATGGGACGACGGGACGATCCGCTTGCCGTTGTCGATGCGCAGTGCCGGGTAATTGGTGTTACCGGCTTGCGTCTGGCAGATTCCTCGGTCTTTCCGCGCGTGACCAACGGCAACCTCAACGCGCCCTCGATCATGGTCGGCGAAAAGGCTGCCGATCACGTCCTTGGCAAGCAGCCATTGTCGCCGCTCAATTTTGAACCGTGGATGAATCCGCGATGGCGAGAAAGCGACCGTTAGCGGATAGTCAACAACCGATCAATCGAGATTGGCCCGCCACCTTTCAAAACAAGCGTCACCAGCAGCAGCAGCCAGAGCAGACGCTGATCGAGGATGACGCTGCCGGCCATGCCGTCAAACCATCTGCCGATTGTAGCCGGTTCGACTTTGTGGCCAAAGACATCAACGAACGACAGCACGCCAACGTAGCCGATCATGGCCAGCGAAGCCGCCCGAGTGAAAAGGCCAACAACGATCAGGAGTGGCAGGATGAATTCCGCCCACATTCCGAAAAGTACAATCGCCGTATCGAAGAAATTGTACCGCGACACATCGAAGCCAACCGCTTCGGCCCGCCACGGCAGGATGCCCGCATAGGCCCCGGCCGAGGGATTGAGAAAACCGAAAAAGCCGTCCCCCAATTTTGTGAGCGCGGAATTCCAGAAGAACCACAGCAAGACCGCAGCGAAGGCAAACCGGGCGAGCGACGGGGTCAGCCAGGGGAGCCGGGATTCATCGAGGCGCAGCAGGATCGCCTGATAGGTCGAATAGATCAAGTTCATGTTTTATCTCGTTGTTATTGATAAATTTCTGCAAGAATATTTGATTGCAGAACACCGCCAATCTGGGCCGTGGGGTCAAACTCGCTCGATGCAGAATTGCCGATCTCGATCGCACGCGAAAGTGTTTCGCCCGCCAGCATCGAAGACAGGAATGCGTGAGCACCCGCTGGCAAAGGCCGAATTTCGACGTCGCCAAAGGGCCGGGCGATCAAAACATCTTCGCCATGGGCCGCCAGCGGCGACTGGTCCGGGGTCGCATTATAGCGCCAGATCGAGAATATGGGGAATTTGGACCTGACAAGATGCACCGAAGGCAAAAGGCGAAACCGCACGGCGGGAAGCGACGCCTCCGCAACAGCAGCCAGGGCGGCGGCCCCGACAGGAACGCAGTCGGCAGCATGGAAAGCCAACCTGCGGGCATGTTCCAGACGGGCAACATCGGGAAGGTACGGGAATTTTGTCACCGGGGGAAATGAGTCCAGGAAACTCGGGAAATCGTCGCCATAATACATCATCAGCGGTGATTTTGGCAGATGAGACCGGACAAAGACGTTCGCCATCGCCATGAAGAATTCATCACCGACAAGTTTCCGGATCACAGGGAAAGACTCTGCCAGAGCAGTACTTAGGCCAACCACAAAGTTGTTGCGATAGACGCCGAAGCGATTGCCGACAGCGCGACCGCGCGGGCCAAGCAGACCGCCCGGCACCGGCTTGCCGGCGTCAAGAATGGCCTCGCCAAAGCCTGCAAGAATCAATTCACGCATGAACGCCCGACAGAATGTCAGCCGCCAGTTCGGCCTCGTGCGACAGTACGGACCATTCCGGGACGTCGTTATCCCATTCTATCAAGGTCGGCGTGGCGCCAGATCGGCGAATAGTATGCGCGTAAAGCGACCAAACCGGGTCGGCCACAGGCGCGGAATGGGTGTCAATCAGCAGGGGCGAACCGAGATCATCAACCTCGGCCTCGTGCCCGCCTAGATGGATTTCCCCGACATGTTCGAGCGGGAACGCGTCGATATAGGCCATCGCATCGAACTGTTGGTTGACCGCGGAAATATGGACGTTGTTAATGTCGAGCAAAAGGCCGCATCCGGTGCGCTGCACAATTTCGCGCAAAAATTCGGTCTCGTGCATCGTGGTTTCGGCAAATGCCAAATAGGCCGACGGATTCTCCAGCAACATCTGTCGACCCAGAAAATGTTGGACTTGGTCGACATGGGCGACGACGCGTTTGATGGTCGCGTCGTTATAGGGCAGCGGCAGCAAATCATTCAGATAGCCCATGTCGTGGGTAGACCAAGCCAAATGTTCCGAGAATTGCACCGGTTCCAGCCAGTCGACCAAATGTTTCAGACGGTTTAGATGCTCGCTGTTCAAAGCCAGATCGCCACCGATTGACAGGCCGACGCCGTGACAGGAAATTGGAAAAAGTTGGCGAAGTTTGCGCATTTGCGCATGCGGGGGGCCGCCGGCGCCCATATAATTTTCGGCATGGATTTCGAGCCAGCCGATTTTGCCGGGGTTGCCGAGAATACCGTGCAAATGTTGCGGTTTGTAACCGACACCCGGTACAGCAGGCAGGCCATATTTCGGGCGGCTGTCGAGCATCGATGATCACCATTCAATACGGGCCGGAATAGCCGACCCGTTCATTGTTCCGAAGTCAGGCTGCCGGAAGGTCGCGATCCAGCGGTTCCAGCGATCCCAGCCGCGCCGAACCGTCGGCCATTACCGGCAGTTCCATCGTTCCGCAGGAACCGGCGGCAACCATTTTCCAGGAATTACCCTGATAATCGACCTGCGAGGTTCCAGCACAGGTGGTGCCGGCGCCGGCGGCACAATCATTGGCACCGGCCAGCGCTATGCCATAGCACTTTTCCTGGCTCTGCGCGGCAGCTGTTCCGGCTTGTGCCGCGATTGCAGCTGCGACCGCGCCGGCCAGCGTCAGGCCTTTGAGTGTGATTGACGACATTAGCAATTCTCCTGTTCAGTGAACACGCAGCGTCATTGTTGACGAAAATGGGTCTAAAACCGTTCAAGTTCAATAACCATTCACAACAGCGTTAGGTCACAAGGCGTTGAATTCATGTTTCAGTTTCTGGGCATGGTGCAGCAAAATCAGGGCGTTCCGCCCAAAATGAAAAAGGAATTGAAACTTGGGAACGCATGATGCGCTTGAAGATGACCGCAACAAATCGTTGTTGGCCTACGTAAACGGTGACTTGACGCCGGCATCGACGGCAAGTGTTTCGATTTACGATTCCGGATTCATGCTTGGAGATGGCGTCTGGGAAGGCCTGCGGTTGCACAACGGCAAATGGGCGTTTGTCGATGAGCATATGGATCGATTGTTCGAAGCGGCTTTGGCCATCGATCTGGATATTGGCATGACTCGCGCCGGGGTCATGGCCGCGCTGTCGATGACGGCCGAGGCCAATCGGATGCGCGACAATGTTCACGCCCGCCTTATGGTGACGCGTGGCAGGAAAGCGCGGCCTTTCCAGCACCCGAAGTTTTCGCAATCGGGACCCACTGTTGTCATCATTATGGAACATTCCGATCCGGTTGCCGCGTCTGCCGAGCGCGGGATCAAACTTGCAACAGTGCCGCAAATACGCGGTCTGCCGATGAGCCAGGATCCGAAACTGAATTCGCACTCCAAACTGAACTGCATTCTTGCCTGCATTCAGGCAGAAAAGGCCGGTGCCGACGAAGCGTTGATGCTTGACCCGCTCGGTTTCGTGAATACGACAAATTCTTGCAACTTCTTCATTGTCCGTAAAGGCGAAGTTTGGACGTCAACCGGCGACTACTGCATGAATGGAATCACGCGTGCGAAAGTGATCGAAGTTTGCCGGGCGAATGGCATCGTGGCGCGGGAACGCAACTTTTCGCTGGTTGATACCTATGGTGCGGACGAGGCCTTCCTGACAGGCACGTTCGGAGCGCAAACGGTGGTTGCATCGATTGATGGCCGCAATTTTGGCGACGGAATGGCCGGGCCGGTGACGACACGCATTCGTGGGCTGTACCAAGAACTGGTCCGGCGGACGACGACGTGAGTTGGCTTACCGCGACGTCAAATTCGCGGTTGCCTATCGCTGATATTGCCCTGCGAAGGCAAAAGTGGTTTGGTAGCGGCACAATCGGCCGAATTCAAATGGCCGGGAAACAATCATGGGAGATGACGATGAATCGCATTTCGCGGCTGGTTGCGGCGTCGGCGCTGATGACGGCGTTCGGTTTCGCGGCAACGGCCCAAACACTGGTCTTTTGCTCGGAAGGGTCGCCCGAAGGGTTTGACCCGGCGCTCTATACAGCGGGCACAACTTTTGATGCGTCCTCGCAGACGATTTACAATCGGCTGATCCAGTTCGAGCGCGGCGGCACGACGATTGAGCCGGGTTTGGCCGAGACTTGGTCCGTATCTGCCGACGGGTTGGAATACACGTTCAATCTGCGCAAGGGCGTGAAGTTCCACTCCAACGAGGCCTTCACCCCGACGCGCGACATGAACGCCGACGATGTGATCTGGTCATTCGACCGCCAGCGTCTGGATAGCGACCCGTACTTCACCTATGGCGGCGGGACATGGGAATATTTCGGCGGCATGTCGATGCCGGACCTGATCAAGTCGATCGACAAGGTAGACGACTATACGGTGAAATTTGTGCTGAACCGGCCCGAGGCACCGATGATCGCCAACCTGGCGATGGATTTCGCCTCGATCCTGTCGAAGGAATATGCCGATGCCATGCAGGCGGCGGGCACGCCCGACATGCTGAACCAGGCGCCGATCGGCACCGGGCCGTTCGTGTTTGTCGATTACCAGAAAGATGCGGTGATCCGTTACGCCAACAACGCCGACTATTGGGGCGGGCCGCAGGCGATCGAGAATCTGGTGTTTGCCATCACCCCGGATGCATCGGTGCGCTACCAGAAACTGAAAGCCGGTGAATGCCACGTCATGCCTTATCCAAATCCGGCGGATATCGAAGGCATGCGGACCGACCCGGATGTGGTCTTGCTGGAGCAAGAAGGGCTGAATATCGGCTATCTGGCCTACAACACCCAGCAGGCGCCATTCAACAACGTCAATGTTCGCAAGGCGCTGAACATGGCGATCAACAAGCAGGCGATCATCGACGCGGTTTATCTGGGGTCGGGCAAGGCTGCCACCAACCCGATTCCGCCAACGATCTGGTCGTATAACGATGCCGTGGTTGACGATGTTTACGATCCGGTCAGAGCCAGGGAAATGCTGGAACAGGCGGGCGAGACCGACCTGCAGATGAAAATCTGGGCGATGCCGGTGCAGCGGCCCTACAATCCGAATGCCAAGCGGATGGCCGAAATGCTGCAGGCCGACTTTGCTGCCGTCGGCGTAACCGTCGAGATCGTCACCTACGAGTGGGGTGAATATCTGGAGCGGTCATCGGCGGTTGACCGCGACGGTGCGGTGCTGCTGGGCTGGACCGGCGACAATGGCGACCCGGACAACTTCCTGGCCGTGCTGCTGGGTTGTGATGCGGTCGGCGGGTCAAACCGGGCGCAGTGGTGCGACAGCACGTTCAATGACCTGATCCAGAAAGCCAAGACGGTTTCCGACGTGGCCGAGCGGACAGCGCTGTATGAACAGGCGCAGGTTGTGTTCAAGGAACAGGCCCCTTGGGCGACGATTGCCCATTCGGTCGTCTATGAACCGGTAAGCCCGAAAGTGGTGGACTACCGAGTGCATCCGTTTGGTCTGCACATCTTTTATGGTGTGAGCCTGAGCGAATAAGGTCAGCGACCTTGGCTCGCGGGCGGCTTTGGTCGCCCGCGAATTGATTGGCGGATCGCCCGATGACGGTTTCCAAGACAATCGACCGCTGCGAGCCGTTCCGGGCGGTTGCACGGAAACTTGGGCTTGACGCTGTGGCCCTGGTGCCAGGCTCGAACTTTACGCGTGCGTTCGGGCAAGGTTTTCACACCAGCGAGCGGCCGTTTCTGGTGGTCGTTCCGGTTGCCGGAAAGCCTGCCGCGATCGTGCCGAATCTGGAGCTCGATTCCTTTGCCGGGATCGGATTTGAGGGGGCGGTTTTTGATTGGCGGGATCAGACCGGGCATGTCGCGGCGTTTGCGGCCTTGGCCGCGCATTTGCCGCTGCGCAGCCTTGGCGTCGAAGGGCAGGGAATGCGGGTGTTTGTCCACCATGCTTTGATTGCGGCCTATCCGGGGTTGCGGATCGCCGATGCCGAGAAGGCGATATCGGGGCTGCGACGGTGCAAGTCGGCCGATGAAATCGCGGCGCTGGAGCGGGCAATCGCGATTTCGGAGCGGGCCCTGCAGCAGGTTTTGGCCGAAGTGCGGATCGGGATGAGCGAGAAAGAAATCGAGAACCGGCTGGTCGGGCTTCTGTTCGCCTTTGGGGCCGAGGACTTGTCTTTCGGGCCGATAGTGGCGGCGGGCGAGAATTCGGCATTGCCGCATGCCCATGCCCGTGACGAGTACCGCATCGAGGCGGGCGACGCCCTGCTGCTCGATTTCGGCGCGCGCTCGGGCGGGATGGCGGCGGATATCACGCGGACGGTGTTTGTCGGCCATGCGCCGGACGCCGCACGGCAGGTTTATGACGTTGTCTTGCGCGCCAATCTGGCAGGCCACGCGGCAGCGCGGGCCGGTGTCACCGCGCATGACATTGACGATGCGGCGACCATTGTGCTGGAGCGCTCGGCCTTTGCCGCCAGAATTCGCACCAAGACCGGGCACGGTCTGGGCCGCGAGGTCCACGAGGCCCCTTATATCATGCGCGGCAACCGCGAGGTGCTGGAGCCGGGGATGGTGTTCACCATCGAGCCGGGATTGTATCAGCTCGGCGCTTTTGGGGTGCGGATCGAAGACGATGTCCTGGTGACCGAGGCCGGATGCCGGTCTCTGACGACGTTTCGCAAAGATCTGATGATTGTTGGTTAGCGGATGTTTGGGTTTATCCTTTCCAGATTGCTGACATTCCTGCCGACCTTTATCGGGGTCACGGTAATTTCCTTTGCATTCATCCGGGTTCTGCCGGGCGATCCGATCATCGTCATGGCCGGCGAGCGCGGATTGTCGCCGGAACGCTATCAGGAACTGGTCGAGCAGTTCGGCTTTGACAAGCCGATGGTGCAGCAATATTGGCAATACCTTTGGGGCGTCATCCAGGGCGATCTGGGGGTGTCGTTTGTCACCAAAAAGCCGGTCTGGGACGAGTTTTTCACCCTGTTTCCGGCGACTCTGGAACTGTCGGTCTGCGCCATGGTGTTTGCGATTGCGCTCGGGCTGCCCGCCGGGGTGATCGCCGCCATCTATCGCGGCAAGTTCTTTGACCGGGCGCTGATGTCGTCGGCCCTGATCGGTTATTCGATGCCGATCTTCTGGTGGGCGCTGTTGCTGATCATCGTGTTTTCCGGCTGGCTGGGTTGGACGCCGGTTTCGGGACGGATTTCCCTGTTGTTTTTTTTCGACGATGTGACCGGGCTGATGCTGGTGGACAGCCTGCTGTCAGGTCAAAAAGGTGCCTTCAGCTCGGCTTTGCATCATCTGGTCTTGCCGACGATCGTGCTGGGCACCATTCCGCTGGCGGTGATCGCGCGGCAGACCCGGTCGGCGATGCTGGAGGTGTTGTCGGAGGACTATGTACGCACGGTGCGGGCGAAAGGCCTGTCGCCGCTGCGGATCAACGGGTTGCATGCACTGCGCAATGCCCTGATCCCGGTGGTGACGGTGATCGGCCTGATGGTGGGCACGTTGCTGGCCGGGGCGATCCTGACCGAGACGATCTTTTCCTGGCCCGGCATCGGCAAATGGATGATCGATTCGATCTCGCGCCGCGACTATCCGGTGGTGCAGGGCGGGCTGATGCTGACGGCGGTGATCGTGATGCTGGTCAACCTGACCGTCGATCTGCTGTACGGGCTCATCAACCCCAAGATCAGGAAGGGGTAGGGCATGAGCGAGGTTCTTGACGGTCCGCTGGCCAGACCCGGGCGACTGCGCGAATTCTGGAACTATTTCCGCGAGAACCGCGGCGGGGTGATCGGGCTTTGGGTGTTTGTGGCCTTCGTGCTGGTGGCGGTGCTGGCCGATGTCATCGCCCCGCATTCCGCGATTGAACAATTCCGCGATGCCCTGCTGTTTCCGCCCGCATGGCAAGACGGCGGCAGCTGGGAATTTCCGCTGGGCACCGATGCGGTGGGACGGGATATGCTGTCGCGGCTGCTGCACGGGGCAAGGTATTCATTCTTTATCGGCATAGTCGTTGTCCTGATCTCGACGAGCACCGGCATTCTGATCGGGCTGGTCGCCGGTTTCGCCAAAGGTTGGCTTGACGCGATCATCATGCGGATCATGGACGTGGTCCTGGCGTTTCCCAGCCTGCTTTTGGCGCTGGTGCTGGTGGCGATCCTTGGCCCGTCGCTGACCAACGCGATGATCGCGATAGCGATAACGTTGCAACCGCATTACGTGCGGCTGACACGGTCATCGGTCATTACCGAGTTGACAAAGGACTATGTCATTTCGGCTCGCGTCGCTGGTGCGGGGACGGCGCGCCTGATGTTTGTCACGGTTCTGCCGAACTGTTTGGCACCTATTATTGTGCAGGCGGCCTTGTCATTTTCCACGGCGATTCTGGATGCTGCGGCACTTGGGTTCCTTGGCGTCGGAGCGCAGCCGCCGACGCCCGAGTGGGGCACGATGCTGGCCGATGCGCGGGAATTCGTCCTGCGGGCCTGGTGGGTGGTGACGTTTCCGGGGTTGGCAATTCTGATCACGGTGCTGGCGATCAATCTGATGGGGGATGGATTGCGCGACGCACTCGACCCCAAGCTGAAGCGGAGCTGAGATGGCGCTGCTGGATATTCGCAACCTGTCGGTTGATTTTCAGACTTTTGGCGGGCTGTTCCGCGCGGTGGATTCGGTCGATCTGAGCGTCGACACCGGCGAGATCCTGGCGATTGTCGGCGAAAGCGGATCGGGCAAGTCGGTGGCGATGCTGGCGCTGATGGGGCTGCTGCCCTGGACGGCCAAAGTCACCGCGAACGCCCTGTCGTTTGCAGGTCGCGACCTGTTGCGGATGCCCGCAGGCGAAAAACGAAAAATCATCGGCAACGAGATGGCGATGATTTTTCAGGAGCCGATGTCGTCGCTCAACCCGTGTTTCACGGTGGGTTTCCAGTTGAAAGAATCGCTTCGGACGCACACGTCGCTCGACGCCAAGTCGCGTCATGCCCGGGCAATCGAATTGCTGGAACAGGTGGGAATGCCGTCGCCTGAGGCGAGATTGGCGACTTTCCCCCATCAATTGTCAGGCGGAATGAACCAGCGGGTCATGATCGCGATCGCGATTGCGTGCAGACCCAAGCTGCTGATTGCTGATGAACCGACAACGGCGCTGGACGTTACAATTCAGGCGCAGATCCTCGATCTGCTGGCCGCGCTGCAAGACAAGACCGGGATGGCGCTGGTACTGATCACCCACGATATGGGTGTCGTTGCCGAGACGGCGCAGCGCGTCAGTGTGCAATATGCCGGCCAAAAAGTGGAGGAGCAGGCGGTTTCCGAGTTATTCAGACACCCGCATCACCCCTACACCGCCGCCCTGCTGGACTCGCTGCCGGAGCGGGCGCAGGGGCGGCATTTGCCGTCAATTCCGGGCGTTGTGCCGGGTTTGTATGATCGCCCGCAAGGCTGCCTGTTCTCGCCGCGCTGCACAATGGCGGATCAGCGATGTTGGACAACGAGACCAGCGCGGCTGGGGCAAGAACTGGGAAGTGCCCTGTGCCATTACCCGATGAATACAGAAGCGGCCCGAAGATGAGCGGAGCGATCATCAGGGCGGAAAACCTGTCGCGCGTTTACCATGTGCGTTCCGGTTTTTTCCGACCGCCGGTTGAGGTGAAAGCCCTGGTCGGAGCCAGCTTTGAACTGGCGCCGGGCAAGACGCTGGCCGTGGTCGGCGAGAGCGGATGCGGGAAATCGACGCTGGCGCGTGTCGTCACCATGATCGAACCGGCGAGCGGCGGGAAACTGGAAATTTCCGGGCAGAAGATTGGCGCAACCGCCAGCGCCAGCTTGCGCGCTTCGGTTCAGATCGTGTTCCAGAATCCGTTTGGCTCGCTCAATCCGCGGCATCGGATCGGGGCGATACTGGAAGAGCCACTGGTGATCAACCGATCCGACCTGAGCCGGGAAAAACGCACCGCCCTTGCCCGCGAAATGCTGGCGCTGGTCGGGTTGCGACCCGAGCATTTCGACCGCTATCCGCATATGTTTTCCGGCGGTCAGCGCCAAAGGATCGCGGTGGCACGGGCATTGATGCTGCAGCCGAAAGTGCTGGTGCTCGATGAACCGGTTTCGGCCCTTGACCTGTCGATCCAGAGCCAGATTTTGAATCTGCTGGTTGATTTGCAGCAGCGCCTTGACCTGGCGTATCTGTTCATCAGCCATGACCTGAGCGTCGTTCGACACATGGCCGATGACATCATGGTGATGTATTTGGGCAAACCGGTGGAGATCGGGCCGAAAGCGGCGATTTTCGCCCACCCAAGGCACCCGTATACCGCCGCGCTGATGTCGGCGACCCCGATCGCCGATCCCGGGCGCAAGAAGAACCGGATCGTCCTGAAAGGCGAATTGCCGTCACCTTTGAACGTGCCGACAGGCTGTGCCTTTCATCCGCGCTGCTGGAAAGCAACCGACCGCTGCCGCGTCGAAGAGCCAAAACTGACTGGCGCTACCCAAAAAATCGCCTGTCATTTTCCGCTGGATTGAAACCTTGCGCAAAAAAATCGCCATGTGGTCCGGTCCGCGCAATTTGTCGACGGCAATGATGCGCAGCTTCGGTAACCGCTCCGACTGCCATGTCTGGGACGAACCATTTTATGGAGCCTATCTCCGGCTGACCGGCCTGAACCACCCGATGCGTGCGGAAATTCTTGCTGCCAGCGACACAGACTGGCGCCGCGTCCGGCAAGCTTGCTTGAACGGTGAAAGCGCGGAACAGCCGATCTTCTACCAAAAGCACATGACCCACCACATGCTGCCGGAAATTGATCGCGGCTGGCTTGTGGAATTGAGCAATGTCTTTCTGATCCGGCATCCGGCAAAAGTCGTGGCCAGTTACGCCGCCAAGCGTGAAAATCCGTCGTTGCAGGATATCGGATTCGTCGAGCAAGTTGATTTGTTTGAAGGCGTTTCCGCCCGAAACGGTGCGGCGGCGATTGTCATTGACGCGGAAGACATTGTGGCTGATCCGCGCAGGATGCTGCAAAAATTGTGTTCGGCGCTTGCGATTCCATTTGAAGAGGCAATGTTGACCTGG
>JAYTCN010000481.1:0-6470 GCA_043736475.1 Paracoccaceae bacterium | reverse complement strand
GCTTGCGCAGGCCATAGCGCTGCTTTCGCGATCAATTAGATCAACATTCGCGCCGCGACGCGCCAACAGCAGTGCCAGCGAACATCCCATGATGCCGGCGCCCAAAACCGCGATGCGCTTGCCCTTGATGATCACCGCTTGTTCCCGCCGGTCGCGTCAGCATCGAATTCAGCAAAGCCCGCGGATTTCGACTGGAAGTACTCGCCTGGATCGTATTCGGCGTCACAAAGGACAACCATTGCCGCATTGTCGCCGTGGAACGTTTGCCGCGTCCAGATTTCGCGCTCGACCAGAATCGCCCGACGTTCAGCATCAAGCCAGTGTCGTTCGGTTTTGGCGCCATCGCTCATTTCAACTTCAATGCGGCCAAAGATCAGCATGAATATTTGGCGTGTCCTGGTGTGACCGTGGCCGCCACGGGCAATTCCGTCCGGAGCCGAAACTATGAAAGCGCGGACCGGCTTGAAGTCGTAGGGTTTGAAACTGATTGGTGACAGCCAGCCGCGGGCATCAACAAAGTCTTGCCCGACAATCCACTCAACCTTGCCGCCAAGTAACTTGCTGGCGCTCATCCAGTTTTCCTAACGCACATTGATCGGGCAATTTGCCCAGCAACAGATTATTGCACGCGCCGCCAGTTTTGCCCCCGGCAAATGATCGAGACGCAGCCTTCAACGATCAGCACGTCACCCTGCAATTCCATGTTGGACGAATAGGTCTTGTTGCGGTCGGGCGCCCAGATCATGCCATTCGACCACGTCCCGTCGCCGTCATCAACCATGTCCCAGACAATCGCCCTGCCAATATGTTCATAGGCATCGTCGCGCTTGCCCTCCTTGTCATACGCGGCAACGATTGTCCCGCATGTCAGATCCGGATTCGAACCACACGGCGCGACGCTGACGTAAAGAAATCCGCCGGTATCGCCGGGTTCGGTCTGATAGATGCCGGTCGGCGAGCCGGCCAGCGCGGCGACCGGCAGCAGGGCGGCCGCGGCGAGCGCGAATAATCTCATCATATCCTCCCACGAATTTGGCCCGACATTGCGCCGTCGCCACCGGTGCCGTCAATATTGACGGGCCGCCGGCTTGCCCTGCAATCACGGGCGCGTTAACAGGCACAGGGCGAAATCTGGGCGGCAAGATGATCCTGTATCCGGCAATTGATCTCAAGGACGGCCACTGCGTCCGGCTGCTGCGCGGCGACATGGCGGCGGCGACCGTGTTCAGCGACAACCCGGCAGCACAGGCGCGGGCGTTTCAGGACGCCGGCTGCGACTGGCTGCATGTGGTCGATCTGGACGGGGCGTTTGCCGGAGCATCGGTCAACGGCGCGGCGGTCGACGCCATCCTTGCCTCCTGCGCCATTCCCGTGCAACTGGGCGGCGGCATCCGCTCGCTGGCACGGATCGAGGCATGGATCGCCAGGGGCGTCGCCCGGGTCATTCTGGGGACGGCAGCGGTGCGCGACCCCGCTCTGGTGAAACAGGCGGCCCGCGCCTTTTCCGGACAGGTCGCCGTCGGCATCGACGCGCGCGGCGGCAGGGTCGCGGTCGCGGGCTGGGCCGAGACCACCGATATTGCCGCGCTCGATCTCGCCCGCCGCTATGAAGACGCCGGCGTGGCCGCGATCATCTACACCGACATCGACCGCGACGGGGCGATGCAGGGGCCGAACGTGGCGGCGACGGCGAAGCTGGCGCGGGCCATCGGCATCGCGGTGATCGCATCGGGCGGAGTGGCGTCGATCGCCGACCTGACCGCGCTCAAGGACACCGGCGTGATTGCCGGGGCCATCGCGGGACGCGCGCTTTATGACGGGGCAATTGATCTGGCCACAGCGCTGGCCGCAGTGCGCGGCTGACGCAGCGCCCGCCCGAGCAGCCAAAGCCACCAGCCTGCCGAGAGCGCGACAGTGACAATGAAAACCGGAATGTTCGTCGGCACACCGCCCAAACCTTGCCAGGCGGGCACCGCGATCAGCGCCGTGGT
Source organism: Paracoccaceae bacterium (assembly GCA_043736475.1). GTDB lineage: Bacteria > Pseudomonadota > Alphaproteobacteria > Rhodobacterales > Rhodobacteraceae > JANMOK01. Next base: position 4,479 of record JAYTCN010000481.1, on the reverse strand, counting down.
GAGCGGTGCCAGCACGAACAACAAATGCCGCCAGGGCGGCGCAGGCGGCCCGAATGCGACCGGGGTGCCGCGCTGTCCCAGCCGCCACATCGCCCAGAACGTCAGGCCCAGCATGACCGGCAGCGCCAGCCGCGCCGGTCGCGGGTCGGCAAAGCTCTGGGCGCCCCACAGGGCCACAGCCAGCACCGGCACGACCAGCGCCACCCAGACCGGCGGGCGCGGCACCTCGGCGATCCGGTCCAGCAGCATGTGCGCCGCGACCACGCCTGTCCCGATCCCCGCCAGATAGGCCAATACCGGGCCGAAGGCTGGCGCAGCGGTCGCCCATCTGGGGTCGAGCGGCCAGAACAGGGCAAAGACCGCGCCGCCGGCACCCAAGGCGGCAAGTGCCGCGCCATGGCGCCACAGCGGCCAATGCGGCGCGGCACGGCCGAGGCCAAAGACGCAGACGCCGGTAATCAGCGCGTGCCAGGCCAGCGGAGTCCAGACCAGCTGAATCGGGAACGCTTCGTATATCGTGCCCACGATCACGCCCTCGGCCAGGAACCCCAGCATCGCGCCGCCCAGAAACACGGCGCGCATACCGGAAATTCCGGAAAAACGCACCGCGCTCAGCACGACCGCGCTGCACAAGGAATAGGCGAGCCATGTTATCAGCCAGTCGACCAGGGTAAAATCGCGCTGCGGCGCCGCCCAGAACAGCATCTCCGACCCCCAGACCGAGATCAGGCCCAAAGCAAGCGCGGCGGCGATATAGCGCAAGGATTGCATGAACATCTCCCACTATGGAGGATGGCGATTTTCGCGCGACCGCGCGGCAGCCCCCGGATTGCACGATACTGCGCTGGCAAGCTGCGGCAAAGCCCGCTATCACCCGGACACTACCGCAAGGACCATCATGCTGAAAACCCGGATCATTCCCTGCCTGGACGTGAAGGACGGCCGTGTCGTCAAGGGCGTGAATTTCGCCGGTCTGGTCGATGCCGGCGATCCGGTCGAAGCGGCCAAGGCCTATGACGCCGCCGGGGCCGATGAACTTTGCTTTCTCGATATTGCAGCGACGCTGGAAAACCGTGGCACTTTGCACGATCTGGTCCGCCGCACGGCAGAACAGTGCTTCATGCCGCTGACTGTCGGTGGCGGCGTGCGCACGCCCGACGATGTGCGGGCCTTGCTCTTGGCCGGGGCCGACAAGGTTTCGTTCAATTCGGCGGCTGTGGCGCGGCCCGACGTGGTGGCCGAGGCGGCCAGCCGGTTTGGCAGCCAGTGCATTGTGGCGGCGATCGATGCCAAGTCGGTTGCCCCGGACCGCTGGCAGATTTTCACCCATGGCGGCACGCGGGCAACCGGGATCGACGCCGTTGAATTCGCCTGTTTGGTTGCAAGCAAAGGTGCCGGCGAAATCCTGTTGACCTCGATGGACCGCGACGGCACCAAAGACGGCTATGACCTGCCTCTGACCCGTGCAGTCGCCGATGCCGTTCCCATTCCGGTGGTGGCTTCAGGCGGGGTCGGGGCGTTGCAACATCTGGTTGACGGCGTCAGTTTGGGGCATGCTTCGGCGGTGCTGGCGGCCTCGATATTTCATTTCGGCGCATTCAGCATCGGCCAGGCGAAAAGCTATATGCGCGCCGCTGGCCTGGAGGTTCGGTTGTGAGCGATGTTCTGACGCGACTGGCGCAGGTGATCGAAGGCCGGAAAACCGCCGACCCGGAACGGTCCTGGACCGCCAAACTGCTGGCGCAGGGCCCGGAGAAATGCGCCCGCAAGTTTGGCGAGGAAGCGACCGAGGCGATCGTCGAGGCGGTAAAAGGCGACAGGCAGCAGCTGACGAATGAAGCTGCCGATGTGCTCTATCACCTGCTGGTCATGCTGACGTCACGGGGCGTTGCATGGCAAGACGTTTTGGTTGAACTGGAACGCCGCGAAGGTGACAGCGGTATTGCCGAAAAAGCCCGGCGCTAAAGCAAATCAGGGAAAAGCGGGAACCGGTTTTCCCGCCCGATTTGCGTAAAACAAATGGTCAGACCAGTTCGGGCGATTCTGTCATCGCCGGAACTGGTCTAGCGCAGCCAAAGACCCTCGGCCTTCAGTTTCTTGCGGAAGAACGCCTCGTCTTCGTTGCCGGTCTGATCGGCAAACATCCGCCGCACTTTCTCCCCCTCGCCTTGCCGCACCATGCGCCGCACCGGTTCATGGCCGGCCAACAATTTTCGATACCGTTTGGCCCGGGATATTTCTTCGACCATCGCCACCGCCGCATTGCTTTCGCGGGCATAAAGCAATGGAATTGTCCGGTAGTGGCAGGTCACCGAGCCATCAAGTTGACCCGTCGGCAATGCGCCTGCGCCTCCACCCAATCCGTGAATAACCAGCGGCAGAACAATCTGATCAAGCCACGGCGTCAGTTTTTGCCCCGCGAGTTCGGCCAAAGGTTTGTCGCGCACGGACAGGGCATAGTCCAGGAATCGACGCCCGAATTCTTGCGGCGAACGGTGAAAAAACCAGCCCGCATTGAAATAGAGATACCGCTGCCAGTCGTCCGCTTCCCGCGATTGGTCAAGCGCGGCGGCAAAATCCAGCCCGAAGCGCTCGTAAAGCGACCGCCAGACCGCGGCATGCCCCGGCCAGCCGGCAAAACTTTTCGGCCAGGTTCCTTCGCGGCGCAAAGATGCGGTGGGGCGGTCAAAATCAAACGCTACATTGGCCAGATCATCCAAAAACAACGTGTCGGTATCGAAGAAAACGAACGGACCGTCGTCGAGCAGGCCAAGCGCCTCGATCTTGTTGCCATAAGGATAGTCGTCGCCGAAATGCCGGTTGTGCAGCGGCACGATCTCGGCTCCCAAATCCAGCAGCATCGCCCGCAGCCATTTGTCGCCAATACGCGGATCGCCTTGCCACAGCGGCCCCGGCTGCGGCTCGGCCAGAACCACCCGCTGGTCGTTGGCACTGGCGCGCAGTGACGCCATCAAGAGCAAAGCCTCGTATTCCAGCCGCCCGCCCTGAACCACCGCCAAAATGGTGAATTCTTCGCCCATCACCTGCCTGCAAAAGCCTGGCGCAGTGATGCCATAAGGCTCGGCCCTGCACTATACCCCATTGCGCTGCCAAGGCTGCTTGGCCCCATGGAGCGCTGCCTGCCGAAGGCAGGACCCGCCTTCGCTGGCGCGCATTCGACCCGACCACGCCCGGCAAGTCAGACGATTGCTCAATAAAGCCGGGTGAACCGGAACGACAAAACCTCCATCCCCGGGTTAACGGCGCTGACGTTACCGTTTGACCGGTGGTCGGTTGCCAGTGAAAGCCAGGTGTATTCGCCAAGCTTGACCCCGATTTCGGCCGATGAGCGGAATATGAGCTGGCTGCCAAGATCGGGCTCGCCGCCGCTATCCCAGAAACCCGGAACCGATTGGACGCCGATAAACATTGGAATTTCCGCCAGCGTGAATTCTTTCCGCCACGCCAGGCCGATGCCGGCAAAGACGCCTTGCCGCTCGCTCAGCGAAAAGTCGAAGACCGGCGTGAACGCGCCCAGCCGCTTTGGCGGCGACCAACTCAGCCGCACCTCCCGCGACGGATCGGAATTGTCGATGTAGGTCTGACCGGTTGAAAATGTGAATGCGGACTTGCCGCCGTCGTACAGCGTTAACGCCGCCGCAAGTCCGTCACGCTGGGCGATCCACGCCCAGACGATAAAGAACAAAGTCGGAAGTTCCGGGCCTTCGAACAACATGATCCGCATCCCCCATCGGCACCGCTTCGCTTCGCACGGCCGAAGCATGAAATTAGTGCCAGTTTCTGCCTGCAAATTGCAAGGTGCCAACAGCGATTGCACAAGCCAGGCCCCTGCACTATACCCCAAATCCGCTGCACCCGTAGCTCAGCTGGATAGAGCGCTGCCCTCCGAAGGCAGAGGCCGGGGGTTCGAATCTCTCCGGGTGCGCCAATGATTTCAATGACTTAGCGGTTTTTGAGATTTGCCGGTGGCAAGGAAATGGTAACGAATGGCGTCGATATTAAGCAATAAATGGCAAAATCTCGCCTGAATCTGCTAAAAACAGATGAAACACGCGCATTCAACACAGCATCTAGTCGACAATCAAAACTTTCATCAATATGTAGCTTACAGATTAGATTGCAGACCTCTGCCTCTGTAGGGCAGAGGCCAGTCTGAACAAATTTGAACGATTCTGGCAAAAAAGGCACCGTTATGCGATCACTGCTGATGGACACAACCGACGCTCTATACCACGACTCTTTTCCAGCTAAACCGCTCGCAAATTGTGTCGAAACCAATGGCGTGGTGCACGGCCCTGTGGTGTGACCGAAGGGAATTGAAAAACATTTGAAGACTGTTAAGCCAGAGGTGGCTCGGTTTGTTTGAGCAGGTTCTGGGCGTTTCTTAAGTGGATTTCCGCCTTGATTATGCTGCCACCGAGACCGGCGACAGCGGGTTGAAGTAAGCCTGATCGGGGG
>JAYTCN010000480.1:0-15787 GCA_043736475.1 Paracoccaceae bacterium | reverse complement strand
TCCCAAACGTTCGAGGACGGAATCACCACCCGATTTTCGGCTGGCGATGATGGTCAGGGTCAGGCTGGTGGCAAAAAAGCCGGCCGCCAGTATCCAGGTCACTTTGGTCAGTGCCGTTGCCGCCGAGCGCCCGCTCATTGCGCCGCCCGACCCCATGCCCAGCCCGCCGCCTTCCGACCGCTGCATCAGAACGACGCCGATCAGGATCAGCGCGATAATCATGTGGACGGTCAGGACGATGTTTTCCATGCGGACGCGGTGGCCTTTGGTTTTAGCTGAAATCGGGCGTGTTCTAGCGGCTGACATAAGGCTTGTCGATTGGAAAGCCAAGGTGCGATGGTTTAAGCGTTCCAGACGATAGCAAGATCGTCTGGAACGCTTAAACTTTATTGGATTTTCGCATTTCGGTCGGCAAAACCGGTTCCCACTTTTGCCTGAAATGCTTTAGAAGTCCGGCCCGCCGTATTCAAGGATGATCGGCACCACGATTTCTTCCTCGTCGGTCAGGTGACGGTCGAGAAATCGGCCGAAACGGCCAAGGCTTTGGTGGTATTTTTCGGCGTTGACCATCGCGTCGCGCCTTGCGGCGATGTCGCGCAGCAGGGCGTTGGCGTGGGTGGTCAGGTCGTCGAGCGTGCCGTCGATGGCGTGGTGGTCTTTGTCGAGGGTCGCAAAACCGCGTTGCAAGCGCTGGTCCTTGGCCAGCAGCAGCGGGAAATAGTGCAGGTCCTCGATCTGGTGATGGCCGTGCAGATGTTCGATCATCGTGGCCGCCAGCCGGGCCATTTTGCCGCCGAAACGCAGCGGGTCTTCTTGGTTGTCGAGCAGGGCTTGCACATCGGTGTTGAGCATGGCGAACATCTGGCGAAAGCCGAGGTGGCGTTCGAGCCAGAACCGGGTCAGGCCGTCGAAATTGCGGTGAGTTTCCCAGGTGTCGCGCGGGTAGAGGTCGGCAAGGATGCGCAGATGTTCGGGCCAGCCATGGCGGGTGGCCAGCGCCAGATCGTCAGTCATCGGTGTCGTCAACGTCGGACTGGCCGGTCAGTTCGCGGCTGGCGATGCTCCAGCTGATGCCGATGCCGAGGATCAGGCTGATTCCGACCAGCACGACCCAGGTCAGCGGGCCGGGTTCGGTGATCGAGATCAGGCCCCAGTCGGTGAGCACCCAGAGCGCGGCACCGAGGAGCGCCGTGACAAGGGCGATGCCGATGAGGCCGATCGAGCGCCAGGTGGCGCTGAGGTAGACGGCATAGGCGGTGAGCAGGATCAGGCCGAACAGCGCCACCATCGGCAGGCGGGTGTCGTAGCTCGCCATGCCCCAGCGGACGAAGTTCCACTCGGTCGGGTTGTAGGTCGCCATGACCAGGATCAGGGCGGCGGCCCAGCGGAGGAGGAAGGGGGTCATGGGCGGGGCATCCGTGGTTTCTGTGCTGGTTGGGTTAAAAGAGAACGAAGGTCAAGGCCGCTCGTCGCCCTCAAAAAGGTCAGCAAAATCAAGCGCGGCGAGATTCCGCTTTTCGTGCATGACAGCGAAAATGGAAATGCCCGGTGTGCCGACAACATAGAAAATTATGTATTGGCGCGAGACGACCGAGCGCAGGCCAGGAAAGATCGCCTCTCTCGGTCGGCCGAGAAAGGGGTTATCGACCAAAGACCGAATCGTTTCCAGCAGACCACGCAGATAGTCGCGGGCGCGTACCTCGCCCCATTGCGATTCACTCCAGGTGCGGAGGGCACGCAGATCATCACGGGCAGACGGCTTGAGGACGGTCTTCAATTCTCAGCCTCTTGGGCCTAACAGCAACTCTTCCAAGTCTGCCTCGATGGAAGGCTCTGCGGCGCGGCGTTCAATCTCACGCCGCAGGGCGTAAAAGGCCGCGGCCCCATCGTCCTCCATCAAACGGCGAATACCGGCGCGGGCGACCTCGGAGACGTTGGCATAGATGCCGGCTGCGACCTGCTTGTCGGCATAGTCCTGAATCGCCGCGGGAAAAAGGATATTGGGCATGAAAAACTCCGATGGCTAACTTCGCTATAATATGGCGGATATTAATCATGTTCAAGTGGGAATTACCAAAACAAAAGGAGCGCGAATTGGTCCGCGCTCCCAGCTGATTCAATCTGCAGTGGACCTTGGAACGTCCCTCAATTCCTTGCCCTATCCACCATTTCCCCTTTCGCAAGCCATGGCATCATCGCCCGCAGTTTCTCGCCGACTTTCTCGACTTGGGTTAATCATTGCGGCGGCGGGTGTTCCGGAAGAATGGCCGAAGACCAGGCTACCAGCGGCCAAGGTGCTGAAGCAGGCCGGATTTGATGTCATCGTTGGCAAAACTGGCCTCGATCGAGGTTTTGGCGACCTGTTTCAATATGATTTCGTCCCAGTCGAAATTTGTTGCCACCAAGTCATATTCGGCTGGCAGATCGGTGGCGAGCAAGCCCGGATCATCGGTGTTCAGCGAGATGCGCACGCCTGCAGCGCGCAGTTTTTCGACGGGATGCTGCCCGATGGCCGGGTAAACCCCGAGCGTCAGGTTGGATGTCGGGCAGATGCCGAGCGGAATGGCCTTGGCGACCAGCAGATCAACGACGCTGGCGTCTTCAATGGCGCGAACCCCGTGGTCGATCCGGTCGGCGCCAAGCAGTTCCACGGCGTCGCGCACCCCTTCCGGTCCACTGGATTCGCCGGCATGCACGGTGCGTTTCAGTCCGGCACGTCCGGCCCGCGCGAAGGCTTCGGCGAATTTTGGCCCGGTCCGGCCCGATGCCGCCTCGTTGCCATCGACCGACAGCGCCACCACGCGCGGGTGGCGCCAAGCGGTCAGCAGGTCGACAAGGTCGGTCGCTTCGGCAGCACTTTGGCTGCGCAGCAGGCTGATGCACAGGCCGACGGGCGGCAGGCCATCCTGTTCGGCGGCGCGAAACCCGGAATCGAGCGCCTCGATCAGGGCTTTGGGCTGGTTTTTCCAGCTGTGCCAATGGGTTGGATTGATAATCGCATCGGCATAGCCGGTGCCGTCCCTGGCCAGCCGCCGGGCAAACTGATAGGCCAGTTCGGCGATACGCCCGGTAGTATTGGCAAGGCCGCAAGCCCAATCGAGGAATTGCAGAAAGTCGGACAACTGTTGAAAGGCGAACAAGCGGTCCTTGGGGCGCGGCATCGCGACACCGGCCTCGGCGGCCCAGCGTTCCAGCGTATCGGCGTCAAAACAACCTTCGAGGTGAACATGCACCTCGGCCTTGGGCAGGGAGCGGATTCGTTCGAGCGCGTGTTGCATCACCGGTCCTTTGCGGCCCGTCCCGACCGATGCCGGGACGGGTTTGGCTGTTGGAAGGGCTAATTCCGCGTCTTATCCACCATCTTGCCCTTGGCGATCCACGGCATCATCGCCCGCAGTTTTTCGCCGACCTTCTCGATCTGGTGTTCGTCGTTGCGGCGGCGGGTGGCTTTGAAGAACGGCTGGCCGACGGCGTTTTCGGTCATGAATTGCTGGACGAACTTGCCCGACTGGATGTCTTCCAGCACCGCTTTCATCCGCGCCTTGGTTTCGGCATAGGGCAGGATGCGCGGGCCGGAGACGTATTCGCCGTATTCGGCGGTGTTGGAGATCGAATAATTCATGTTGGCGATGCCGCCTTCATAGATCAGATCGACGATCAGCTTGACCTCGTGCAGGCATTCGAAATAGGCCATTTCCGGCTCGTAACCAGCCTCGACCAGGGTCTCGAAGCCCATGCGGATCAGCTCGACCAGGCCGCCACAAAGCACCGCCTGTTCGCCGAACAGGTCGGTTTCGCATTCCTGGCGGAAATTGGTCTCGATGATGCCGGAGCGACCGCCGCCGATGCCCGAGCAGTAGGACAGGCCGAGCTCCATCGCCTTGCCCGAGGCATCATTATGCACCGCCACGAGGCAAGGCACGCCGCCGCCACGCACGAATTCGCTGCGCACGGTGTGGCCGGGGCCTTTGGGGGCCATCATGATCACATCGACGCCCTTTTTCGGCTCGATCAGGCCGAAATGGACGTTGAGGCCGTGGGCAAAGGCAATGGCCGCGCCGTCGCGCAGGTTGTCGTGGACATATTTCTTGTAGGTCGCGGCCTGCAATTCGTCGGGCATGGTGAACATGATCAGGTCGGCCCACTGGGCGGCCTCGGCGATGTCCATCACTTTCAGGCCCTCGGCTTCGGCTTTTGTCGCCGAGGGCGAGCCGGGGCGGAGGGCGACGACGAGGTTCTTGGCCCCAGAGTCGCGCAGGTTCAGGGCATGGGCATGGCCCTGCGAGCCGTAGCCGAGGATGGCGACTTTTTTGTCCTTGATCAGATTGATGTCGCAGTCACGGTCATAATAAACGCGCATGATGATCCTCCGGCATGGCTATGGTTTTTTCAGCTTCGCTGCCTAATCGCCCGACAAGCGAAGGGCAAGGGGAATTGGTTGTCAGCCAAGGCCGAGGCGCATGGCGGTTTTGCGCAAAGGTTCGATGGTGAAAAGCGCGTGCAAGCCCGAGCGGCGAAGATTGCGCAGCGTCGGCGAGGAAACTTGGGCCGCACGGTTGAGGGCATCAATGGCGGTGATCCGGGCGGCAATAACCGGATGCCGGCGCGCATTGTATCTGCTCAACAGGTTGGCGCTGCCAATATCCAGAGCTTTTTTTCGGGCCTCGATTGCCAGATCCAGCAGCAGCGCGATGTCGGACAGGCTCATGTTCAATCCCTGGGCGCCAATGGGCGGCACCACATGCGCGGCTTCGGCGATCAGGACCGAGCGCGGGCCATCAAATCTGTTGGCCAGTTGCGCGATAATCGGCCAAGCGGCGCGAGGGCTGGTCAGCGTCAACGGTCCGAGAACATTGCACGAGCGCAGGCCGGCCGCGGCAGCGAAATCTTGATCCGAAAGCGCCATGAGGCCGGAAACTTTGGCCGAATCTTCCATCCAAACCACGGCAGACCGATGGGTGTCACCCGACGGGACCAGCGTGAACGGACCGCCGCTTTGGTGAATCTCGGTCGAAATGTTGTCATGCGGCACCGCGTGCCTGACCGTAAAGACGATGGCGCGCTGGCCATAGCGCCAGGTACGGCTCTTGATTCCAAGGATCGTGCGCACGCTGGAGTGGCGCCCATCTGCAGCGACCAGCAACCGCGTCGAAATCACGCGTCCGTCGGTCAGACGTGTCAGCACGCAGTCGCTGCGGGCAGTCAGGTGATCGAGCGCGGCGGGAGCCTCAATGCGGACGGAGGGGATTTGCTCGAGATGGCGGGTGAATTCTTGCCGGAGAAATGCGTTCGGCAAATTAAAGCCGAACTGATCCTGATTTATTTCGCGGCAATCAAAATCGGCTTTTTCACCGATCGCGTGCGTTAGCGGGTCGGCATCGACCAAACGCATCATGCGAATAGGTGCCGCATGTTTTTGCAGTCGCTGCCAAACCCCGGCGCGCTGCAGCAAGGCGACGGCGGGCATCAGAAACGCGGTCGAACGTTGATCGGGCCTGGTTGCGGGCAATTCCGGATCGAGGCAGATGACCTCAAAACCGGCGGCGGCGAAAGCAGCGGTTGCCGCCAACCCGGCAATGCCGGCGCCGACGATCAGGATTTCGGTTTCGATCCGGTTCATGATCGCCAGACTAGGCGGGCTTGCCGCGCTCGGAAAGTGCCGTCAGACCAGCTGCGTCAGAAAGCCCGCGAGATCGTCGGTCCGATGGTGGACATGATCAGCCAACTCGCCCGGGCCGACCAGAACGGTTCGCATTCCCAGTTGGTGCGGAACCCGCAAGTTGAGAGCATCATCCTCGAACATGGCCGCAGCATGAGGGGCGAGTCCGTCGAGGCGGAAAACTTGCGCAAAGGCACCGGCGTTCGGCTTTGGAACAAATCCGGCGTCTTCAATGCCGTAGATCTTTTCGAAGCATCCGTGCAGGCCGGAGGCGGCGCAGGCTTTTTCTGCGTGGCTGCGCGGACCGTTGGTAAACACGATCTTTCGGCCCGGAAGCGCCGTGATTGCCGCGCCCAAAGCAGGGTTCTGCGGCAGAATCGAATAGTCGATGTCGTGGACTTCCGCCAGATACGGCCCGGGTGCGACGCCGTGTTCGCGCATCAGACCGGCCAGCGTCGTTCCGTAGGTGCGCCAATATTCATGGCGCAGGGCGCTGGCGGTGGTTTCAGGCAGTCCGAGTTCGCGGACGACATACGCCGTCATTTTGTGCTCGACTTGGACAAACAGCCCGGCGTCGGGCGAATAAAGGGTATTGTCGAGGTCAAAGACCCAGTCGGTTACGTGTGCAAACGATGATTTTGGCATTGTGCCAGCTAAGCGGATCCAAAGTCGGGTGCAAGGCCGTCAAGTGGCTCGACCTGACCCTGCGCCCGGGCTAGGATTTGGCGATGAAGTCGAAGGTAGATTGATGCCAGCGATGCCGCCGCCAGCCAGAGACGCCTATTCACTTGTGCTCGATTCGATCGACCTGGGTGAATACAAGCCGGGTGACCGCTTGGTTGAAAGCGAACTTGCCGAGCGGTTCAAGGTGTCGCGCACGCCGATCCGCGAAGCATTGCAGCGTCTGGAAACCCAAGGTGTGCTGACGCGTGACGGGCGTTCGATGATTGTCGCGTCCCTCGACCACAACCAATTGGGCGAACTGTACGTCGTGCGGGCAGAACTTGAAGGACTGGCCGCGCGGCTGGCCGCGCAGCATGCCGTGCCGGAAGAGATCCGGCTGTTGCAAAGGCTGGTGGACGCCGACCGCCAATGGGTGGCACAGCCGCAAATTCTGGCACGGGCCAACAAACGGTTTCATCGGCAAATCCATCTGGCCAGTCACAATCGCTATCTGATCCAGCAATTGGAAATGGTGCATCGCGCCATGGTTCTGCTGGCGAGCACGTCGCTGGCGGCCGAGGGCCGCGGCGAGGCTGCATTGAACGAGCATCAGGCAATCGTCGATGCGATCGCCGCCCGGGACGGCGAAACCGCCGAGGCGGCGATCCGGAATCACATATCCGTCGCGTTCGAAGTCCGGCTGAAGTCAGTGGCCGATGCCTCGGCCTGATCGACGCCGTGTTCCGTTTTCGCCCAATAGAACGGCGCAACAAGACTTTCCACCAGCGCCCGCCACGAGGCGATTGCCCCCAGCGGCCAATAGATCGGCATGGTCAGCAGCACCGGCAAAAGGTTACGGTGCCTCGGTGTCATCAGCGCCCGGGCCGCGACCAGAACCAACCCGATGAGTCCGGCGAAATGCGACGCCGCGAACCAGAACCAGATGCGCTCTGGCACCAGGTCCTTGAATGCAAAGTCGATGCCGGCAAGGTCAGCCCATAGAACCGCATGCATCGGGAACGCCAAATAACCGGCCAAAGTTCCCAGAAAAATTGCCTGAAAAGCCAGGAAGCCGACAAAACCAAGATCATCCATCAGGATGAATGGGCGACGCATGTGGCTGGCCCAGGTGATGGCATAGCCCTTCAGCCAGCGCGATCGCTGACGAATCCAGGCCGGGCCCCGGGTTGGCGCTTCTTCGTTGGTGGTTGAGTCAAGGCTGACGCAACGATAACCACGCCTGGCCAAACGCATGCCCAGATCGGCGTCTTCGGTTACATTGTGGGCGTCCCAGCCGCCGAGTTTTTCGAGCACGCCCCGGCGAAAAAATACACTGGTTCCGCCCAGCGGAACCGGCAGGCCCAAACGCCGCAGGCCGGGCAGAATGACGCGGAACCACTGCGCATACTCGATGGTAAAACATCGCGACAACCAGTTGTGACCGGTGTTGTAAAAGTCGAGCGCGGCCTGGACGCAGGCAACGTTGCGCGGCGACGCTGCCAGGGTGGCGGCGACTTTGCGCAACTGGTCCGCTTCGGGCCGGTCTTCCGCGTCGTAGATGCCGATGATCTCGCCTTTGCAAAACGGCAGGGCATAGTTCATTGCCCGCGGTTTGGTGCGGATACTGCCGGCGGGCACGACGATAACATCGGCCCAGGCCGGCAGGTGAAGGGTCAGGAGACGGGTGGCGGTTTCGTCATCATCCGCTTCGAGGATCAACTTCAAATCCAGCAGCGAGCGCGGGTAGTCGAGAGCCGTGAGGGCATCCAACAGCCCCGCAATCACGCCGGATTCGCGGTATAGCGGGACCAGAACGGAAATGCAGGGCAGGGCGCGCTGGGCGGAAATTTTTGCCCCGATCGGTTTGGATGGCGCGTGACCCGGAAAAACCGTTGCCCCGAATGCCAGCAGACGCAGTGTCGCGGTGCCGATATTGGCAAGCGCCAGCACGGATAACCCCACCGCCAGTGCAACCCCCGGAAACATCATTGCACCCACGAATGCCGCGATTGCGATAGCGCCAAGTTTTGGCAGCGTCCACGGTGACTGTAGCGTGCGACATGAGAATTCCGAGGGGCAAAGATAACTTGCGCGTCGCGTCAGAGGGACTTGAAAATGATGGATAATTGCCTGGCGAATGCGCGAACTTTCCGCCAGGGCGAAGGCAATGTCGGGTGTGGAAGACCGGTAATTCGCCCGCACGGCGCGGAATTGTTCGGGGTCGGAAATTGCCAGGATCGTGACGTTGCCGAATTTTCGCCAGGGCAAGTAGCCAAGCCGCAGGCACGCCAAAACATCAATGCTGTCAAGCAGGTCTTGATCGGGAGGTGAGCGCGAAAGATCGACGCGGCCAATGCCGTTTTGCCGGGAGAGCGCCTTGAGCATGTCGGCGGCGTCAATCACGCCGTCAGCGACCAGTATATCGCCGAGCCGTGATCGGGAGCGCGAGGAAACTTGTTTGGCCAGCGCGTTTTCGAGCAGTTGCTGGCTGATCGCACCCGATTGAACCAACAAATGACCCAACTTCGGGCGAGGGTCGAACCCACGATCAAAAAAAGGCAGAAGTGATTGACCGGCCATCGCCGCATCCCCCGAACCGGAAGATCAGATGATCGCGGCGCGGGGTTAACAAGCCGTGAAGAAGTCAGGCCATCGCCTGAACAAACCGTTCGAACAAATAGAAAGAATCCTGCGGACCCGGGCTGGCTTCGGGGTGGTATTGCACGGAAAATATCGGGCGATCCTTCACCCGGATGCCGCAATTCGAACCGTCAAACAGCGAGACATGGGTTTCGATCACGTCGTCCGGCAGACTTTGGCTATCCACGGCGAAACCGTGGTTCATCGAGGTGATCTCGACTTTACCGGTTTCGACATCCTTGACCGGATGGTTGGCGCCGTGGTGGCCGTGGTTCATCTTGATCGTCTTGCCGCCCAGCGCCAAAGCCAGCATCTGGTGGCCAAGGCAGATGCCGAAAATCGGCATCGACGATTGTTGCATGACCTGCTGTATCATCGGAACGGCATATTTGCCTGTCGCCGCCGGGTCGCCGGGGCCGTTCGACAGGAATAGGCCATCGGGATTTTGCGCCAGCACTTCTTCCGACGTTGTTGACGCCGGCATGACCAACACATCACAGCCGACCGAGGCCAGACATCGAAGGATGTTGCGTTTCGCACCATAATCGATGGCGACGACTTTGGGACCTGGCGTCGACTTGCGCTGGTGCCCCTCGGGCCAGGCCCAGCGCATTTCGTCCCATTTGTAGGATTGGGTGCAGGTCACCTCACGCGCAAGGTCCGCCCCTTCGAGGCCGGGAAAAGCGCGGGCTTGCTTCAGCAAGTCGTCGATGTCGAAAGCGCCGCTTTCGAGATACTGTATGGCAACGTGCGGCGCGCCCTGCAAACGGATGGCCCGCGTCAACCGCCGGGTATCGACGCCACCGATGCCGATGCGGCCGCGCGAACTCAGCCATCTGGACAATGTTTGCCTCGACCGCCAGCTGGACGGCTCGGTGGGGTCCCATTTCACGATCATGCCGGCTGCGACCGGGTCGGCGGTTTCGTCATCGTCGCCATTGATACCGGTATTGCCGATGTGCGGGAAAGTGAAGGTCACGACCTGCCCGGCATAACTGGGGTCGGACATGATTTCCTGATAGCCCGTCATCGCAGTATTAAAACAAAGTTCAGCCGTTGCAATGCCTTGCGCACCGAAGCCAATGCCATAAAACACCTGGCCGTCGTTGAGAACGATGCAGGCGGTTGGTTTGGAAAACGGGTTCGGTGACAGGGCTTCGGCTTGTTCGGATCGGGTCATGGCGCGGCGATTCCCCTTGCAGATTGTCGTGGGTGATAGGGGTCGGCCGGGGGGACGTCAAGGTGGAGACCTGCAGCGACAACGGGCGTGAACCGGGCCTTATTTGTTCAGCGCCGCCTCCAGATTGGCCAGACCTTTTTCGAAATCCTTGCCCACCATCTTGTCGATGTTGAACACGGTGCCGAACAGTTTCGACATGAACGGCGATGGCCCGTACATTGCCCAGATGATGCGGGTGCCGGACCCTTGGGCCATGACGTTGAAATCGGTCATGTTGTTGGCTTTCATCGGGGCGATGAAATCGAGTTTCAGGCGCAGGAGGGCGGCGGGTTTGGATTCGGTGATTTCCATCCGTCCCTCGCCGACTTTCTTGTTGCCTTTCCAGGCATAGACCGCGCCAACCCCGGCAGTTTCGCCGCTGTAGCTGCGCTGCAGATTCGGGTCCATCGCTTCCCAGGGTGACCATTTCGCCCACTGGCGAAAGTCGTTGAGCAGGGCGAAGACTTCTTCGGGGCTTTTGCGTTCGATGGTTGAGGATCGCTCGATGCGGAATTCGTTGGGGCGCAGCATGACGTAGACGAGGAACGCAACGATCAAGGCGGCGAGGATTAGAAGGGCTGTGGTCATGGTAGGTTCCCCATCTTTTCGCTCGTACAAAAGGCCGACACCGGCAATTCGTCAAGCATATCCGCACTTATCACCCGCCAAAGGTGCCTTTTTCGAATTTGCCGGTTCGTCTGTAGGTGGCGTAAAGGGCACCTTTGCTGCCCGAATGGCATTGAACCAGTTCCAAATTGGCAGGCATCGCGCCGGTGCCAAACAGTCGCTTGCCTTGGCCGCCAAGGACGACCGGATAGAACAGCAGGTTATATTGGTCGATCAGGTCATGTTTGATCAGGGTCTGGGCCAATCCGGGGCTGCCGTGCACTTGCAACTCGCCCTCGGTCTGCGCCTTGAGTGCCGCTACCTCGTTCAAAACATCTTTGACGTGATGCGAATTGTGCCAGTCGAATTTGGTCGTGCTGCGCGAGGTGACATATTTGGGCAGTTCGTTCAGTTTGTTTTGGACTGGATCATTGCTTGGCGGGACATTGGGCCAGTAAGCGGCGAAGATGTCGTAAGTGCCCCGCCCGATAAGAAACGCACCAGCGCGAGTAAATATATCGGTCACGTAGGTGCCGAATTCATCATCCATATGCGGCACCATCCAGCCCTCGTGCTGAAAACCGCCGCTAGGGTCCTCACCGGGACCGCCGGGGGCCTGCATGATGCCGTCGAGGGTCAGGAAAGTGGTGATTGTCAGGTCGCCCATTTTCGTGCCCTTTCAAAGAGATGCCGCCAGTTTTACAAGTTGATCTGTACATATTCACCAACCCTCGTGGAAACCCATTTTTCGATGCGCCTCGGCGTCCTCGAGGGTCCAATGACGGGCGCGGGCGGTGTAGAGCGTTTTGCCGCCCTGATCTTCGAACGTCAGAAATCCGGTGAAAAACGGCGTCGGAGCCGGCACCCAGTTGCCGGTATAGGCGTCGGTGAACACCAGCCTTTCATCCGGCACCACTTCCAGATATTGGCCCGGATTGGGGTATTCCTGGCCTTCGGGGTCTTTCATCACCACCATGCTGGCGCCGCCGGGGCGCAGATCGTTTTCGACGCGCGGCGTCGTCCATGGCCTGGGCGCGAACCATTGTTTGATCAGTTCCGGCTCGGTCCAGCAACGCCAGACCTGATGGCGGGGGGTGTTGAGCAGGCGGGTCAGGACCAGTTCACGGTCGTCGGTCATGTCGGGTTTCCCTGCTTGTCAGGGTGTCGAGAAAATTTTCCAGCCGGTCGACATGGCCGAGCCACAGGCGGCGGTAACTGCCCAGCCATTGGTCGACTTCCTCCAGCCGACCAGTCTCGATCCGGCAGGGGCGGAACTGGGCATCGCGGCCACGGGCGATCAGCCCGGCTTTTTCCAGCACTTTCAGATGCTTGGAAATGCCAGGTTTGCTGATGGCAAAGGGTTCGGCAAGGCGGTTCACCGAAAACTCACCGAGCGACAACTGCGCCAGAATCGCGCGCCGCGTCGGATCGGCGAGGGCAGAGAAGGTGAGCGAAAGCGGGTCATCCAGCACGTGGTTTCCCATCCGGTTAACTAACTATGTAGTTAATTAACTGAATCGGAAACTGGAGTCAAGCGAAACGGGAGCGAGCGGCCTTCGGGCAACGGGGCAAACTTGTCCGCCCTCAATGATTATGGCGCGGGATTGCCTCGCGGACTTTCTGGTATTTGACCGCCAGATCGATACAGCCCCCCGCCGCCAGCTGCCCGACATGGCTACGGGCCATCTCCTGCCAAGGGGTCTGGCTGGCGGGGATCGGCGGCAGGCCGTCGGCCTTGCGAGCCTCCCAGATTTTGGCATCGACCAAAGCGTTGCAGGTACCCTTGTTGAGATCGACACGAATCCGGTCGCCGGTGCGCAGCCAGGCCAGGCCGCCACCAGCGGCGGCTTCCGGCGAGGCGTTGAGAATGGATGGGCTGTCGGCGGTACCGCTTTGCCGACCATCGCCCAGCGTCGGCAGGCTGGTGATACCGCGCTTGAGCAGCGCGTCGGGTGGCTGCATGTTGACGACTTCGGCCGAGCCGGGCCAGCCGATGGGGCCAGCGCCGCGAATGACGAGGATGCAGTTCTCGTCGATTTCGAGGGACGGGTCGTTGATGCGGTCGTGGTAATCTTCGGAGCCGTCAAACACGATGGCCCGGCTTTCCCAAGCCCCCTCGTCGCCTTTGGTCGAGAGATAGCGGGTGTGGAATTCGGGCGAGATGACGCTGGTTTTCATGATCGCGGTGTCAAACAGGTTGCCGGTCAGCACCACGAAACCCGCCGATTTTTTCAACGGGCTGGCGAAGGGGAAAATGCATTCGCGGTCGTGGCTTTCGCGGCCTTGCAGGTTGGCGAACATGGATTCGCCGGTGACGGTTTTGGTGTCGCGCAGCAGGCCCTGCTGCAGCAGTTCCCACATGATTGCCGGCACGCCACCGGCGCGGTAAAACCGCTCGCCCAGGTATTTCCCCGCCGGCTGGACATTGGCCAGCAGCGGGATGTCGTGGCCGTGGATCTGCCAGTCCGACGGTTTGATCTCGACGCCGATATGTTTGGCGATGGCGACGATATGCGGCTGGGCATTGGTCGAACCGCCGATGGCGGAATTGGTGGCGATGGCGTTGAGGAAAGCGTCACGGGTCAGGATATCGGAGGGTTTCAGGTCCTCGTGCGCCATGCCGACGATGCGTTTGCCGGTCTCGTAGGCCATGGTCGAACGGTCGCCATAGGCTGCCGGAATGGCAGAGCAGCCCGTCAGCGACATGCCCAATGCCTCGGCCAGAGCGTTCATCGTCGAGGCGGTGCCCATGGTGTTGCAATGGCCGATCGAGGGGTTGGAGGCGGCGACGGCCTGAAAGAACTGGTCCTCGGTGATTTCACCCGCGGCCTGTTTTCGCCGTGCCCGCCAGATTGAGGTGCCGGAACCCATCAGCGGATCGCCGTCATAGTAACCGTTCAGCGACGGACCGCCGGACAGGACAATGGCCGGGATGTCCACCGTCGCCGCAGCCATCAGGCAAGCCGGCGTGGTCTTGTCGCAGCCGGTGGTCAGGACCACGGCGTCGATTGGATAGCCGTGCAGGATTTCGACCAGGCCGAGATAGGCGAGGTTGCGGTCGAGTGCGGCGGTCGGGCGGCGGCTGGTTTCCTGGATCGGATGCACCGGGAATTCCATCGGGATGCCGCCGGCCTCGCGGATGCCTTCTTTGACCCGCAGGGCCAGCTCGATATGGACCCGGTTGCAGGGTGACAGGTCGCTGCCGGTCTGGGCGATGCCGATGATCGGCTTGCCGGAACGCAGCTCGGCCACCGAATAGCGCCAGCCAAGATATTTCTCCATGTAAAGCGCCACCATGTCGGGGCGATGCGGGTCGGCGAACCATTCACGGGAACGGAAACGTGGTTTTTGCGTCATGATCGGGGTCCGCCTGCGTTTCGGATACGGCTGCAACGACTATGCGGCAGGGAATTGCCCGTTGGAAGGGCCGATACGCTTGTCCGTGGCCGCAGCACTGACGGAAATCGCCGGATGCCTGGCTTTTCTGGCGCTGTTTTGATTGCGACGAACGTCCTGCGGGCGGATTCCGGGCAAGGTTCAGGTGCTGGCGTTTACCCGACCGGAGCCGGAATAATCCTGTTGCAGCGCCGGCGTCGTGTGTCGGATGCAACCGGGTTACTTCGGTGCGGTTTTGACACCACGCGAAATCGCCGCCACCCCCGTTCGCGCCACATCAAGCAATCCCAATGGTCGCATCAGGTCGATGAAAGCGTCGATTTTTTCGGGTATTCCGGTCAGTTCGAACACGAAACTTTCCAGCGTCGAATCGACGACTTTGGCGCGAAAAACCTCGGAACTACGCAGGGCTTCGACCCGTTTGTCGCCGGTGCCGCCCACTTTGATCAGCGCGAGTTCGCGCTGAACGGACGGACCTTCGACTGTCAGGTCATGGACGTCGTGGACCGGGACCATGCGCAGAAGCTGGTTCTTGATCTGCTCGATGACTGTCGGGGTGCCGTTGGTGACGATGGTGATGCGCGAAAGATGGCCCTTGTGGTCGGTTTCGGCCACGGTCAGGCTGTCGATATTGTAGCCCCGTCCGGAAAACAGGCCGATGACGCGGGCCAAGACGCCAGATTCGTTGTCAACCAGGATGGCAAGCGTATGGGTTTCCTCCAGATCGCTCAATGGATTCTTCAGATTATAGGCCGAATGGCTGGTCGAGCCTTTTTTAAGCGAGAGGGCGTTCATGCGGTCACTCCTGCCAAAGTCTTGGCTGCGTAGCGGTATTCAGGTCGGGTAGGTGCGAAATCAAGCGGAATAACCGGCCCGTTTTCCGGCAATGCCCGACGATTGTTGATCAAGGTTTCGAGAAAGGGGGCGAATTCGCGGGCAATGCCGCCGGACTCTTCGGCCGACATTTCAGCACGGTAGCGGTCGGTGACCCCTTTGTTGAATTGCGTGAAGCGAGCCGATTTCGCCTTGGCGGCGATGCGTTGGGCATTGCCGGTCAGGCCGAATTGGGCCAGCATTCTTTCGGCGACGCCGGGCGTGTCAAAGGCGATGTCATCAAAGCAAAGCGGCAGCATGTTTGGCAAACCGAGCCATTCGGCCAGTTTGGTGGTTTGATCGCGGACGGCTTTCAAGGCGGCGTTCAGATCGGTGATTTCCGAAAATGCCGCAGCACCGCTTTCCCGCGCCGCCTTTCCGGCATCCATCATCGACAAGGCCATGTCACGCGGGTCGCGGTAGGTGGCGTGGCCGATTGCAAGGCCATCGGCAAAAAACTGACGCACCGCCGGATCCAGCGCGGTATGGGTCTTGATGACGATCGGGTGACCGATTTTGGCCACCTCCTGCACGATCATCGCGGCCATCGGAGCATCGACATGCTGGACGAAATTGATCTTGCGGTTATTGCCGAGTGCGGCGGTCGACAGGCGCGGTTGATCGCAGCCTGCCTGTTCCAGTGCGGCGCGCGCCAGCTGAAAGGCCAGCGTCGAGCCGCATTTGGTCATGCCATAGCTGAAGACGAGCAGCGGTTGCATGGCTCAGACCAT
>JAYTCN010000479.1:0-2757 GCA_043736475.1 Paracoccaceae bacterium | reverse complement strand
TTCAAAACTCGATGGCCCCGGACGCAAGGCCACAAGTGACAAGCCCTACGCTGCTTCCAGCGCACGACAATCCTGCGGTATCCAGCCGATCCTGATCTTCTCTCCCGGCGACAGCTTGCGCTGGTCCTGCGCATTCCGGCATTTTATGACGAACTGGTCATTCCCGGCAACGCGAACGCGGGTGCGGAAAATATCGCCCATATAGATGAATTCCAGAACCTCGGCTTCCAGCGTATGCGAACCCGACGGCAGCCGTTCGGCCTTGAATTCGACCCGCTCGGGCCGGATCGACACCAGCGTCCGGTCGCCTGCCTTGGTGACATTGACCGGAAACGCACTGATCAACTCGCCAGAATCCAGCCGCACCGAACACGACGCGCCGTCAAGCGTCTCAACAACACCGCCTAATGTATTGTTTTCGCCAATGAATTGCGCGACAAAACTGTTTTCCGGTTTCTCGTACAAATCTTCCGGCGTTGCCAATTGCTGGATGCGCCCATCGTTGAACACCGCCACCCGGTCGCTCATCGTCAGGGCCTCGCCCTGATCGTGGGTCACATAGACCACCGTCACGCCCAGCCGGTCGTGCAGGTGCTTGATCTCGAACTGCATATGCTCGCGCAACTGCTTGTCGAGCGCGCCCAACGGCTCGTCCATCAACACCAGTTCCGGTTCGAACACCAAGGCGCGCGACAGCGCGATCCGTTGCTGCTGGCCGCCGGACAATTGCGCCGGACGCCGGTTGAGGAACGCCCCCATCTGCACCATGTCGAGCGCCCGCTTCACCTTGGTCTCGCGCTCCGCCTTGCCCATGCCGCGCACCTCGAGCGGAAAAGACAGGTTCTCGCCCACCGTCATATGCGGAAACAGCGCGTAATTCTGGAACACCATGCCGATACCGCGCTTGTGCGGCGGCACCGAATTGATCGGCCTGCCACCCAACAGGATCTCGCCATGGGTCGCGGTCTCAAACCCGGCCAGCATCATCAGACAGGTGGTCTTGCCCGACCCCGACGGCCCCAGCATGGTCAGGAACTCGCCTTTGGCGATGCCCAGATTCAAGTCCTTCACGACCAGCGTTTCACCGTCGTAACTTTTCTGCACACGGTCGAACACCACGAAAGGGTCACGCGAATTTCCTGAAACCATCAATGTTTTTCCAACCCGGTCAGACCCGGGCAATCTCCGCCGCCCGTCCCATGACCGTAGACTCAAAACGATTTGGGTTGCAACGGATTACCGAGCTGGCCGGATCGATTCAGGCTTTTGAACGGCCCGTCATTCAGGACAACCGCGAAATGCACCCCGAGTATTCCAAGGTTTTTCGCGCTACTTCTGCCGGATTGGCGAAAAGTACCGGAACGTGCGCTACTGCATTGCACACGCACAGGCCTGGGCACCTGCACCAAACACGTTGCCATTTTTTTCGCAACATCAAACGCAGTTTTTACCCGCGTGCCATTGCGAACTTGTGAAAGAATCGAACCGCTGTTACAATGTTTCAACAGGCCCCCGACGTCACTTTAATTTTGCCGTTTCACCAACCGTGGGGGTTCATGATGCGCTTTCAGTTTGCGGCTGCGTTGTTGACGATTTCGGGCCTTTCGGCACTGCCAGCGGCAGCGCTGACCATGACATTCGATTTCGGCGCTGGTGTGCTCAGCGACACGGATTCCGACTTCACCGATGACACCTACAGCGAAGACGGCATCGCCATGACCGGCTTCATTTTCGGCGCGTTCGGCGAAGACAATGGCCGGGCCCATCTCGATAACCCGGGTGACGGCCATTTCACCGATGAATTGGTCTTTTCAACCGGCTTTCAGTTCGACCTGGCCAGTTTCGACCTGGTTCCGCTTGGCTTTGATTGCTCTGGCTGTGCGCCCTACGACAACGTCATCGTCACCGGTCGGCGCAACGGGTTCACCATCGCCCAATCCCTATTTGCCATGGGCGGCGCACCCGGCCTGTTCCTCGGGGCCGCTCTGTTCCTCAATCTTGACGAGCTGGCGATTTCAACAATCAACGGACCGTCGCCGGACTATGATTTCAGCAACAGCCATTTCGAAATCGACAACGTCAGTCTGACCCGCTCGCCATCGCCCATCCCGCTGCCCGCCGCCTTCGGCCCGTTCGCCGCTGCGCTGATCGGCGCCGGCGTCTGGCTGCGCCGCAGAAAGCCGGGCGCCGCCTGACAAATTCCTGAAACCCTGGTGCGGTTGAGAGGACTCGAACCTCCACGGGAATTACCCCACAGCGACCTCAACGCTGCGCGTCTACCATTCCGCCACAACCGCATTCAAGGTGGCGGCGTGATAGCAAAGGGTCAAACCCTTGTGAAGCCCGAAAGCGCCGCATAGACTCGGCGGCATGAAGGACGGATCACCGGCAAGGCGGACACCGCTCTGGACGCGCACCGACGCGCCCGTCCCCTATGCCGAAGCCCTGGCCGAGATGGAAAACTATGTCGCCGCGATGATAGACGGCAAGGCGGCGGAACGCATCTGGCTGCTCGAACACCCGGCGCTCTACACCGCCGGGGTCAGCGCCAATCCGGCAGATCTGCTGGCACCCGACCGCTTTCCGGTCTATCCCAGCCGTCGCGGCGGCCAGTACACCTATCACGGTCCGGGCCAGCGCGTCGCCTATGCCATGCTTGATCTCAACCGGCGCGGCCGCGACGTGCGCGCCTATGTCGGCAATCTGGAAGAATGGCTGATCGCCACCCTCGCCGAATTCGGCGTCAAGGGCGAACGC
>JAYTCN010000478.1:0-6483 GCA_043736475.1 Paracoccaceae bacterium | reverse complement strand
GGGCGCAATCGGGGTTTGTCTATCATTATGCCTTTGTGATGATCATCGGCGTGGTGGCAATCCTGACCTGGTTTGCGATCAGGGGCGGCAACTGATGGATAATTTGCTGTCATTGGTGACGTTCCTGCCGCTGATTGGCGCTGTGGTGCTGATGCTGTTTCTGCGCGATGACTCGGCGGCTTCGGCGAAGAATGCCAGGATGCTGGCGCTGGTGACTACGGGTGCCACGTTCCTGTTATCGCTGCTCATTCTGCGCAATTTTGATGCGAGCAACCCTGATTTCCAAATGGTCGAGGAACGGGCCTGGCTGGGCGGGCTGACCTATAAGATGGGGGTCGATGGCATTTCGGTGCTGTTCGTGCTGCTGACCACGTTCCTGATGCCGCTGTGCATTGCCGCCAGCTGGCAGGTCGAATACCGGGTCAAGGATTACATGATCGCGTTCCTGATGCTGGAAACGCTGATGCTGGGCGTATTCATGGCACTGGACCTGATCCTGTTCTACCTGTTTTTCGAGGGCGGGCTGATCCCGATGTTCCTGATTGTCGGCATCTGGGGCGGCAAGGAGCGGATTTACGCGGCGTTCAAGTTTTTCCTCTACACCTTCCTCGGCTCGGTGCTGATGCTGGTGGCGATGATCGCCATGGCGCGGATGGCGGGGACGACGGATATTGCCAAATTGCTGGAGTTTCCGTTCGCGGCGGAGACGATTTCGGTCTTGGGCTGGAGCATTCCCGGCGGGGCGCAGACGTTGCTGTGGCTGGCGTTTTTCGCTTCGTTTGCGGTCAAAATGCCGATGTGGCCGGTGCATACCTGGCTGCCCGACGCCCATGTCCAGGCGCCAACCGCCGGGTCGGTGGTGCTGGCGGCGATATTGCTGAAAATGGGTGGCTACGGGTTCTTGCGGTTTTCGCTGCCGATGTTCCCGGTGGCTTCGGATTTGATGACGAATTTCGTCTTCACCCTGTCCGTCATTGCGATCATCTACACCAGTTTGGTGGCGTTGATGCAGGAGGATATGAAGAAACTGATCGCCTATTCATCCGTCGCCCATATGGGTTTTGTCACCATGGGGATTTTCGCGGTCAACCAGCAGGGGGTCGACGGGGCGATTTTCCAGATGATTTCGCACGGGTTCATTTCCGGCGCCCTGTTCTTGATCGTGGGCGTGATCTACGACCGCATGCACACGCGGCAGATCGAGGCCTATGGCGGGCTGGTGGTGCGGATGCCGGCGTTCGCCTTGATTTTCATGCTGTTCACCATGGGCAATGTCGGGCTGCCGGGGACCAGTGGTTTTGTCGGTGAATTCCTGACCCTGACCGGCGCGTTCAAGGCCAATACCTGGGTGGCTTTTGCGGCGACTTCCGGGGTGATTTTGAGCGCGGCTTACGCGTTGTGGCTGTATCGCAAGGTGGTGTTTGGCGATCTGGTCAAGGATAGTTTGAAAGGCATCACCGACATGAGCCTGCGCGAGAAGGCGATTTTCGCGCCGCTGGTGGTGATGACGATCCTGCTCGGGGTCTATCCGGCTTTGGTGCTGGATGTGATCGGGCCGTCGGTGGCGAATTTGCTGGGCAATTACGAGACGGCTCTGGCGGCGCAGGCGGCGGCGACCGAACTGGCCGCGAATTAGGATCACGATATGTATGAAACCTTCATCCCGGTGATCCTGCCCGAAGGCTTGCTGGCGATCTTCGCCATGCTGGCTTTGATGTGGGGGGCTTACGACAAGCGTCCGGGCACGTCGGGCGCGATCTTGTGGGCGACGACGGCGGTGCTGGCGGCGACCGGGTTCTGGATCGGTTTTGGCCGCGATGGTTCGGGGCGCGCCTTTGACGGCGCGTTTGTCGATGATGCTTTCGCCCGTTTCGCCAAGGTGATGATCCTTTGGGGCGGGGCGTCGATGCTGCTTTTGTCGCGCAAGTATCTGGAAGCGAACAATCTTTTGAAATTCGAGTTTCCGATACTGGTGGTGCTGGCGACGATTGGCATGATGATGATGGTTTCGGCCGGCGATCTGATGGCGCTCTATATGGGTCTTGAATTGCAATCGCTGGCTTTGTATGTGGTGGCCGCCTTCCGGCGGGATTCGCTGCAATCGACCGAGGCCGGGCTGAAATATTTCGTGCTCGGCGCGTTGTCGTCCGGGCTGCTGCTCTATGGCGCGTCGCTGGTTTACGGCTACACCGGGGCGACCGGGTTTGCCCAGATTCAGGAAGTGGCTTCAGGCGAAGGCATCTCGATTGGGCTGTTGTTCGGCCTCGTGTTCCTGTGCGTTGGCATGGCGTTCAAGGTCTCTGCCGCGCCGTTCCATATGTGGACACCGGATGTCTATGAGGGTTCGCCGACACCGGTGACGGCGTTTTTCGCCACCGCGCCGAAAGTGGCGGCGGCGGCGATGTTTGCCCGGGTTTTGTATGACGCCTTTGGCGGCGCGGTGGCGGAATGGTCGCAGATATTGGCGGCGCTGGCGGTGGGGTCGATGTTTCTCGGCTCGATCGCGGCAATTGGCCAGACCAATATCAAGCGGCTGATGGCCTATTCCTCGATTGGTCATATGGGCTTTGCCCTGCTCGGGCTGGCGTCGGGCACCGAGCAGGGGGCGCAGTCGCTGCTGATCTATCTGGCGATCTATGTGACGATGAATATCGGGGTGTTCGCCTTCATTTTGAACATGGAGAAGGATGGCATGGCGGTGACCGATATTTCGGCGCTGGGTCTCTATTCCAGGATCGAGCCGGGGCGGGCTTTGTGTCTGGCGGTGCTGATGTTCTCTCTCGCCGGGGTGCCGCCGCTGGTCGGGTTCTTCGGCAAGTTTTACGTGCTGAAAGCGGCGGTCGATGCCGGGTTGATCTGGCTGGCGGTGGCCGGGGTGATCGCCTCGGTGATTGGGGCGTATTATTATCTGCGGATCGTCTATCTGATGTATTTCGGCGAGGATGCGGCGGCGCTGGATGGCAGGATGCCGGTGCTGCATTGGGCGTTTCTCGGCGGATCGGCGATTGCGATGGTGTTTGGCGTGATCAATCTGTTCGGGATCGAGCCGCTGGCGGCCGCCGCCGCCGCTTCGTTGTTCCAGTAGGATGATTCAAAGCCAACGCGAGATATTTGCCACGCTCGACAGCAGCAATGCCGAAGCGTTGCGGCAGGCTGCGGCAGGTGTCAAAGGGCCAAAATGGATATTGGCATTGGATCAGAGCGCGGCGCGCGGGCGGCGCGGGCGGGTTTGGGAAATGGGCAAGGGCGACTTTGCCGCGAGTTTGCTGATGCCGGTGGCGGGGGGGCCCGGACAGGCGGCGTTGCAATCGTTCGTGGCGGCTTTGGCGTTACGCGATACCTTGGTGGCTTGTACGGGCCGACCGGAGGCGTTGGCGCTGAAATGGCCGAACGATGTGCTGCTTTACGGGCGAAAACTGGCGGGGATTTTGCTGGAAAGCGCGGACGGTTGTTTGTGTGTCGGGATTGGCGTCAATCTGGCGGTCACCCCGGACGTTGGAGAATTGGAAGTGGGCGCGCTGAAACCGACGAGCCTGCGCGAGGCCTTTGGGGTTGCGATCGCGCCGGAAGAATTCCTCGATTTGCTGGCACCGGCTTTTGCCAGCTGGGACGGGCTGTTGCAGCGCGAAGGGTTTGCCGCGGTGCGCGCGGCTTGGCTGGCCGGCGCGGCAAAGCTGGGTGAGCGGATTCAGGCCCGGTTGCCGGGCCGGACCTTCGACGGGATATTCGAGACGATTGATGAGAGCGGGGCGCTGGTTCTGGTGACCGATACCGGGCGGCTGACTTTGCCCGCTGCCGAGATACATTTCGCCTTTGAGGAGGCTGTCTGATGCTGCTGGCCATCGACGTGGGCAATACCAACACGGTTTTCGCCGTGCATGACGGAACCCGGTTTCTCGACCAGTGGCGTTGTGCGACCGAGCACCAGCGGACGGCGGATGAACATTTCGTCTGGCTGTCGAGCCTGATGGCGCTGAAAGGGATCAAGGCGGACATTGGCCGGGTGGTCATATCCTCGGTGGTGCCGCAGGTGGTGTTCAATCTGCGGGTGCTGGCCAGCCGCTATTACAATTGCCGGCCTTTGGTGGTGGGCAAGCCCGAATGCAGGCTGGGGGTGCCGGTGCGGGTGGATCAAGGCGTGCATGTCGGGGCGGACCGGCTGGTCAATACCGTGGCCGGGTTCAACCGCTATGGCGGCGATCTGATCCTGGTCGATTTCGGCACCGCGACGACGTTTGACGTGGTCGATGACGACGGCGCCTATATCGGCGGGGTGATTGCGCCGGGGGTGAACCTGTCGATGAAGGCTTTGCACGAAGCGGCGGCCGCCTTGCCGCATGTCGATGTGACCCATCCGGAAAAGGTGATCGGCACCAATACGGTGGCCTGTATGCAGTCCGGCGTGTTCTGGGGCTATATCGGGCTGGTCGAAGGGATATGTCGCCAGATCAGGGCCGAGCGGAACCGCAAGATGACGGTGATCGGCACCGGCGGGTTATCGACGTTGTTTGGCACCGGAACCGACATTTTTGACCATTTGGACGCCGATTTGACCATGCACGGGTTGGTGCTGATTGATGCTTTGAACAGGGAAAAAAGCTGATGGCGGGCGACAGGCTGCTTTACCTGCCCTTGGGCGGGGCCGGCGAAATTGGCATGAACATGTATGCCTATGGCTATGGCAAGCCGGGGCGCGAGGCGTGGATATTGGTCGATGTCGGGGTGACCTTCCCCGATATGGAACGATCCCCCGGGGTTGATCTGATCATGGCCGATCCGGCGTGGATTTCCGAACGGGCGGACCGGCTGGAAGCGATTTTCATCACCCATGCGCATGAGGATCATGTCGGGGCTTTGGGCCTGCTATACTCGCGCCTGCAGGCGCCGGTCTATGCGCGGGCTTTTACCGCTGAAATTGCCCGGCAGAAGATGGAAAAGGCCGGGCAGGACAAGAACATGGTCCGGGTGGTCGAAGCCTGGCCGCATGTGGTGAAAGCGGGGCCGTTTGTCGTCGGTTTCGTGCCGATTTCGCATTCGATTCCCGAGTCTTCGGCCTTGGTGATTGATACCCCGGCCGGGCGGATCGTGCATTCGGCGGATTTCAAGATCGACCATAGCCCGGTGGTGGGGGAGGCGTTCAGCGAGGCGGTTTACCGCGACATCGGTGCCTTCGGCGTCAAGGCGCTGATGTGCGATTCTACCAACGTGTTTTCGACCCATGAAGGGCGGTCGGAGACCTCGATCCAGGCGCCGATTGCCGAACTGGTCAAGGGCCAGAAGGGCATGGTTGTGGCCACGACTTTCGCCTCCAACATCGCGCGTTTGAAAACCCTGGCGCAGGCCGGGGTCGATGCCGGACGGTCGGTGGTGGTGATTGGCCGGGCGATGCAGGTGATGATCAAGGCCGGGTTTGCCAGCGGGGTGTTGCAGGATTTCCCCCCTATCGTCGATGTCGAGGATTCGGCCGACATTCCGCGCGACCGGCTGATGGTGCTGGCCTCGGGGTCACAAGGCGAACGGCGGGCGGCGAGTGCGCAACTGGCGCGCGAGCGGTTCATGCATCTGGAAATGAAGCCGGGCGATCTGTTCCTGTTTTCCTCGAAAACCATTCCCGGCAACGAAAAGGGCGTGGCTTATGTGCACAACCAGTTCGCCGAGCTGGGGGTGGATGTGATCGAGGGCGATGACCGGTTCCATGTCTCCGGTCACGCCAACCGGCCCGATTTGCAGGCGTTTCATGCGTTGATCAAGCCGCAGGTTCTGGTGCCGATGCACGGCGAATACCGGCATATGAAGCTGCACGCGGAAATTGCCCGGGCGAGCGGGATTGCCTCGGTGATTGCCGCCAACGGGACGATGCTGGATTTGACCGGCGATCTGCCGAAAGTGGCCGAGCGGATCGAGACCGGGCGGGTCTATCTGGACGGCAGCGCGATGATCGGCGCGATGGACGGCGTGGTGCGCGACCGGCTGCGGCTGGCGATGCGCGGGCAGGTGATCGTGTCGGTAATTTTGGACGAGGCCGACAAGCCGATGGACGGGGTTTGGGTCGAATGTGTCGGCTTGCCGGAGGCGGCGGGGGTTGAGGGCGGTCTGGCCGGGGCTTTGGAGCGGTTCATCGATTCGGATTTGCTGGAGGCCAAGGCCAAGCAATTGGCATCGGACGAGGCGATCGAGGCGATGGTGGTGCGGGCGGCGGCGCGCGGGGCCCAGGATTTGATCGGCAAAAAGCCGGTGGTGACGGTGATGATCAATCGGTTGGAGTAGGGCGCGGCCCGCGAAATCTGCTTCCCCGGACTTGATCCGGGGTCTGCGAAAAAGCGACGGACTGCGAAGGAGGCCCCGGATCAAGTCCGGGGTAGCGGGGTCTACTCGGTCGTTTCGGCCAGCGCCTTTGGTTTGCGCGGGGCGCGTGGGCGTTTGGGTTTGGCGGTTTCGACCGGCGTTTCAACCGTTTCGACTGCCTCAGCCATGTTGGGGAAT
>JAYTCN010000477.1:0-15871 GCA_043736475.1 Paracoccaceae bacterium | reverse complement strand
CCGATGTGCCTTTCAGGCGGGCGACGTCGACAGGGTACGAAAATTCCGCTGCCGGGATTTGCCTGATGTCGGGTGGTGTCATCTTTGGTTCCGGATCAATGGCCAGGGGCATGCAGGCCCCGAGTTCCTTGATTTCAGGTGCTGCGCAAGATAGGTGGACGTGGATACGGTGTCTTGCAAGGGTGTGGAATGGCAAAGGTTCGAGTTCGGCCCCGGCGGTTTGTGGCGGTCGCAACATTTGCCATGCTTGCCGCCTGCGCCCCAACGGTCCGCGTGCACGGTTTTGCACCGACCCAGGAAGAGATTGCGCAGATAGAGCCGGGGGTTTCGAGCCGTGATTCGGTGCAACAGCTGATCGGCCTGCCCTCGAGCACCGGCGTCATGGAAGACAGTGCCTGGTACTATGTGCAGACCGAAACCTCGCAATTCACTTTCTTTGCGCCCCGGGTGATCGATCGCCGCGTTGTGGCGGTTGTTTACACCGAGGGCGGACAGGTGGCCACGGTGAACGAGTACGGGCTGGAAGATGGACGGGTCATTGACCTGCAGACAAGGATCACCGTCACCGAAGCGGCGCAATTGTCGATTCTGCAGCAGATCCTGGCGAACTTTGGCCGGTTTGACGCCAGCCAATTCATTGGCAACGACGGCCGTTAGGTCTTTTCCTCAAATTTCAGCACCGCGCCGTTGATGCAAAAGCGTTGGCCGGTCGGGGCCGGGCCGTCGTTAAAGACGTGGCCAAGGTGCGATTCGCATTTGGCGCAATGCACTTCGGTGCGGTTCATCAGCCAGGAATTGTCGGTCGTTGTTGCGACAGCGGCGGTGCTGAGCGGGGCATAGAAGCTGGGCCAGCCAGAGCCGGATTCGTATTTGGTTTCCGAATCGAACAACGGTTCGCCGCAACCGGCACAATGGAACTTGCCTGGCATTTTCGGGAAATCCTCGTGCGAACCAGCGCGTTCGGTGCCGTGTTCGCGGGCGATCTTGTAGGCTTCCGGCGACAGCATCGCCCGCCATTCCGCATCGGTTCTGGTTATTTTCCCCGCCATTTTTCCGCCGCTCCCTGTGATTCCGGTTTTGACACCCCAATATAGTTGATCGGGACGCCACAGTCAGGTCATGTTCACACAATAGAGAATTCATGTGAGCCGGGATCGGGAGGTGTTTCAATGACG
Organism: Paracoccaceae bacterium; assembly: GCA_043736475.1. Lineage (GTDB taxonomy): Bacteria > Pseudomonadota > Alphaproteobacteria > Rhodobacterales > Rhodobacteraceae > JANMOK01. Next base: position 14,696 of record JAYTCN010000477.1, on the reverse strand, counting down.
CTTTTATTGCGCAACCGATATACCGCCCGATTTTCCAGGAATGACGCCGACATCAGGCGGGCCCAGGAACTTCGGTTCAAATGTTTTGTCGGCGGTGTCGGGCTGGACGCGGACGCCTTTGATCTGGTGTGCCGACACGTGTTGGTCGAGGAAAGGGCGACCGGCAAACTGGCGTGCTGTTTCCGGTTCCTGCCGCTGGCAAACGGATCGGAAATCCGCCGCTCCTATTCGGCGCAGTATTATGAATTGTCGGCTCTGGCCAAATATGAAAACCCGATGGTGGAAATGGGCCGTTTTTGCATCGACCCGGAATTCCGCGATCCCAACATCCTGCGCCTCGCCTGGGGGGTGATGACGGCCTATGTTGACCAACACCAGGTGGGGATGCTGTTTGGCTGCTCGTCGTTCAAGGGCGTCGAGGCCGAGGCCTATTTCGACGCGTTCGCCCTGCTGAAGGACCGACACTTGGCGCCGAGCCATTGGCTGCCAAGGATCAAAGCGCCGAGCGTGTTCCGCTTTGCCGCCCGGCTGCGGCTGCGCAAGCCGGATTTGAGGGTGGCGATGCGGGTGATGCCGCCGCTGCTGCGCACCTATCTGGCTATGGGTGGCTGGGTTTCCGACCACGCGGTGATCGACCGGCATCTGAATACTTTGCATGTGTTTACCGGGGTCGAGATCAAATCGGTGCCGGTTGGCCGGGTGCGGGCGCTGCGGGCGGTGGTTGTCTGAGGTCGCGCTGCTAGCGTTCGATCAGCCGGTACACGTCGCCGCGCTTGGCGATGGCAATGACCAGAACCAAAAGTTGACCCTGCTCGATTGTAAAGACGATGCGCCAATCGCCGACTCGTACGCGCCATCTTTCTTGGTTGCCAATCAGTTTTTTAACGTCAGTCGAAAAGGGATCACGTTCCATGGAGTACAGCGCGGCTTCAATCCGCGCTTTCAGGCCGATATCCAGGATCGACTGCACGTTTTTCCGCGCCTCGGGCGACAGTCGAACTGTCCAGGCCAATCAGCGATCCCTTGGGCCGAACGTTTCTTCCAAGGAATAGCTGATTCCGGTTTTCCGATATTCCGCCATCGCCGCATCGGCCATTTTGCCGAGGGCCTTGTCCTCCAGACGGTCGAGCAGGTCGGCGTCTTCGACCGGGACCAGCACCGCGACCGGGCGCCCGTGTTTTTCGATCGTCACCCGCTCGTGCCCGTATTGCACCCGGCCAAGCATGTCGGCCCATTGGGCGCGGGCTTCGGAAATGCTGAGGGATTTGGTCATTGGCCACCATTTTATGTACAAAACGACAATAATGCCGTTTTGTACATATTGCAAGGTTTCCGCTAGAAAAAAGCTTGCAGCCCGGTCTGCGCCCGGCCCAGAATCAGCGCGTGGACGTCGTGGGTGCCTTCGTAAGTGTTGACGGCCTCGAGGTTCATCACATGGCGGATGACGCCGTATTCGTCGGAGACGCCGTTGCCGCCGTGCATGTCGCGCGACATCCGGGCAATATCCAAAGCCTTGCCGCAGTTGTTGCGTTTCATCAGGCTGACCAGTTCGGGCGCGGCGCGGTTTTCGTCGAGCAGGCGGCCGAGGCGCAGGCAGCCTTGCAGGCCGAGGGAGATTTCGGTCTGCATGTCGGCGAGTTTTTTCTGGATCAGCTGGTTCTGCGCCAGCGGCCGGCCGAATTGCTTGCGCTCGACGGTGTAGTTTCGCGCCGCGTGCCAGCAGAATTCGGCGGCGCCGAGCACGCCCCAGGAAATGCCGTAGCGGGCGCGGTTGAGGCAGCCGAACGGGCCGGCGAGACCCTCGGCATGCGGCAGCAGGTTGGCTTCCGGCACCAGGACATCGCCCATCTGGATCATGCCGGTGACACTGGCCCGCAAGGAGAATTTGCCTTCGATTTTCGGTGCGTGCAGGCCTTTCATGCCTTTCTCAAGGATGAAACCCCTGATCTTGCCGCCATGCGCGTCGGACTTGGCCCAGATGATGAACACATCGGCGATGGGGGAATTGGTGATCCAGTTTTTTGCGCCGTTCAGAATGTAACCGCCGTCCGCTGGTTTGGCGCGGGTGATCATCGCGCCGGGGTCGGAGCCGTGGTCGGGTTCGGTCAGGCCAAAGCAGCCGATCCACTCGCCGGTGGCGAGCTTGGGCAGGTATTTCGCCCGCTGGGCATCGCTGCCATAGGCAAAGATCGGGTGCATGACCAAGGACGATTGCACCGACATGGCCGAGCGGTAGCCGGAATCGACCCGCTCGACTTCGCGGGCGATCAGGCCATAGGCGACGTAATTGGCGCCGACGCCGCCGAATTCCTCGGGCAGGGTGATGCCGAGCAGGCCGAGGGCGCCCATCTCGGTCATGATCTCGCGATCGAAGGTCTCATTGCGGTTCGCCATCAAAATGCGAGAAGCGAGCCGGTTCTGCGCATAGGCCCGCGCCGCGTCGCGGATCATCCGCTCGTCTTCGCCAAGTTGGTCCTCCAGCAGGAACGGGTCTTGCCAGATCAGGTTGGCGGGTTTGGCGCGGGCGTCGAGCGGGGTCATGGCGGGGTCCTTACGCCGAGAGTTTGTCGATACCGCCGTGGTCGGCGGACCATTTCAGCGGTTCATCGAGAAATTTCTCAACCTCGGCCAAGGTCTTGGGATCAAATCGGTTCTGGTCCTTGGCGACGGCCAGAACATCGTGCCAGTCGGCGAGCCAATGCAGTTGCAAATCGTGCGACCCCAGGGTCAATTCGACGCCATCAAAGATGCCGTAAAAGAAGATGACGGCGGAATGCCGGCAGGTGGCCCCGGTGGCGCGGATCGCCTCGGCGAACTTGATCTTCGAGCCGCCGTCGGTGGCCAGATCCTCGACCAGCAGCACCCGCTGGCCCGCAGCCATCACGCCCTCGATCTGGGCGTTCTTGCCGTAACCTTTGGGCTTTTTGCGCACATAGGTCATCGGCAGGCCCATGCGCTCGGCGATCATGGCCGCGAACGGAATGCCGGCGGTCTCGCCGCCGGCGATATTGTCGAAGGCCTCGAACCCGGCGTCGCGCATTATGGTGGCGGTCAGGAAATCCATCACCGCCGAACGGATGCGCGGATGCGAGATCAGCTTGCGGCAGTCGATGTAGGAGGGCGAGGCGAGGCCGGAGGCGAGCTTGTACGGGTCTTCGGGGCGGAAATGCACGGCACCGATTTCCCACAACATGCCGGCGGTCAGCTGCGCCATCGTCGCCCGGTCGGGGAAGGAATTGGAGAACATGTTTTTCCTTTAGTCAACGGACCAGTGCAGCGGCAAGCCGGGGTCGAAAATGGTGACGGGTCCGTCGGGGGTTTGCAGTTTGGCGGGCACGGAAAGCGCAGCGCCTCTGGTCAAAGTGATCGTCGTTTCCGACGGCGGGAACAGATAGAATTCCGCGCCGTTGAGGGAAACAAACCTTTCCAGATTCTTCAACCTTCCGGCCTTGTCGAACACTTCTGCGACCAGCGAGATTGCATTCGTCGCCGTAAAACAACCGGCACAACCGCAGGCGTGTTCTTTCAGGTGGTCCAGATGCGGGGCGGAATCACTGCCAAAAAAGAACCGTGGTTCGCCCGATGTGGCGGCTTCAACCAAAGCCAGCCGGTGGCTTTCACGCTTGGCCACCGGCAGGCAATAATAATGCGGGCGAATGCCGCCGGCGAGGATGTGGTTGCGGTTGAGGATCAGGTGATGGGCGGTGATGGTGGCGGCCAGCCCGGTTTCGGCGCTTCGGACATAATCCACGCCTTCGCGCGTGGTCACATGTTCCATCACGACCTTGAGCGCCGGGTTGGCGCGGCGGATCGGGTCGAGCACGCGGGTGATGAACACCGCCTCGCGGTCGAATATGTCCACGCTAGGGTCGGTGACTTCGCCATGCACGCAAAGCGGCAGGCCAATTTCGGCCATCCGTTCCAGCACCGGCCGGATTTTGGCGAAATCCTTGACCCCGGAAGCCGAATTGGTGGTCGCCCCGGCGGGGTAGAGTTTGACCGCCGCGATCAGGCCCGAGGCATGGGCGGCGGCGACGTCGTCGGGGTCGGTGGTTTCGGTCAGATAGAGCGTCATCAGCGGGATGAAATCGCTGCCCTTGGGCAGTGCCGCCGTTATCCGGGCCCGATAGGCCAGGGCATCGGCCATTGTCAGCACCGGCGGCAGCAGGTTGGGCATGATGATCGCGCGGGCGAAATGCCGGGCGGTTGCGGGCAGCACTGCCTTCAGCATCGCCCCGTCGCGCAGGTGCAGATGCCAGTCGTCGGGGCGGCGGATAGTAAGGGTCGTTGCCATGCCCAGCGGATTAGTCGCAGGCAGGGACAAGGGCAAGATGCTTGTTGTTGTTAGAACGGTTCTAATATGGTGAAGATGGAGGCAGCGATGTTCGGAAAATTCTTCACCAGCGACAAACGCGACTTCGCCAGTCTGAGCGAACAGGAAGTGCTGGCGCTGGCGATTTCCTCGGAAGAGGACGACGCCCGGATTTACCGGGCCTATGCCGATGGGCTGCGCGAGGCTTTTCCCGATTCGGCCAAAGTGTTCGAGGGCATGGCGGTCGAAGAGGACGGGCATCGCCGCTTGTTGATCGACCTGCATGTGGCAAGGTTTGGCGACCAAGTGCCGTTGATCCGGCGCGAGCATGTGCGCGGCTATTACAACCGCAAGCCCGATTGGCTGGTTCGACCGTTGGGGATCGAGAAAACCCGGGCGATGGCCGAGCGGATGGAGGACCAGGCGGCGGCGTTTTATGTGGTGGCGGCAGCGCGAGCGATGGACGCGGGCACCCGGAAATTATTGGGCGATCTGGCGGCGGCCGAAAAGGGCCACAGCAATCTGGCGCAGCAGCTGGGGCTGGCCCATACCCCGGCCGAGGTCAAAAACGCCGAGAATGCGGCAGAACGCCGGCAGTTCATCCTGACCTATGTGCAGCCGGGTCTGGCCGGGTTGATGGATGGCTCGGTATCGACCTTGGCACCGATCTTCGCGGCGGCTTTTGCCACCGGCGATACCTGGCAGACTTTTCTGGTCGGGTTGTCGGCGAGCGTCGGCGCCGGGATTTCGATGGGGTTCACCGAGGCCGCCCATGATGACGGGAAATTGTCGGGACGCGGTTCGCCGGTGAAGCGGGGCCTGGCTTCGGGGATCATGACGGCGATCGGCGGGCTCGGGCATGCCTTGCCCTATCTGATCAATGATTTCTGGACCGCGACGATCATCGCCGGGGCGGTGGTTTTTGTCGAACTCTGGGCGATCACCTGGATTCAGAACCGCTACATGGAAACCCCGTGGCTGCGGGCGGCGTTGCAGGTGCTGGTCGGCGGCTCGCTGGTGCTGGCGGCGGGGATTTTGATCGGCAACGCGTGAGGGCCGGAACGGCGCTGGCAATGACCGGGCACCCGCATCGGGGAGCCCGGCCTTGCGCTGTCAACCGGCGGCAACCGCCAAGGTGACCGAGGGGGCCGCGGTAACGCCGCCCTGCATCATTGCCGCCTTCAGGGCGGGGTCGCCGAGGAAGCCTTGCGCGGCTGCGACGCTGGCGAAACGGTGGATGACCACCACCTTGTTGGCATCGCCCGGGTCCTGGAACACTTCCGCGCCGCTGACCCCTGCCTTCTGGCGGATCGGTTCGGCGTCATCGTAAACCTTGCGCCAGGCCTTGAAGTCGGCGACCGGATGGCTGACGACGGCGAGGACCGGGCCGTCGGTTTCATGCTGATTGAGGTTGCTCATGGTGGTTCTCCTTGGGTTGCGGTTGAAAATGCGGTCTAGTTGCTGAGGTCTTTGAATGCCGCCGGGACGTTGAGGCCGGGGTGGACCCAGTCGAACAGGGCATAGCCGCGGAATTCGTCGAGTTTGACCTGTGCAACGGTCTGCTCGAGACTCAGGCCGTCGCTGACCGCGGCCGCAACGCCCTGCTTGACGGCAGCGAGATAATCGATGTGCCATTTCAGGTCTTCGCGTCCGATCAGCACGCCGTGACCGGGAACGATCCGCGCGTCGGCGGGCAGGAAGTCGTAGACCTTGGTCAGGGTTTCCAGGGTTTCGACCAGATGCCCGTCAAGCAGCCACGGCAGGGCGGGCTTGCTCGCCACGATGGCGTTGCCGGTCCACAGCACCCTGGCGTCGGGGTCCCAGACGAAAAGGTCGCCGCCGGTCTGGGCAAAGCCGAAATCGATGATCTCGACCAACCTGCCGCCGAGATCGAGGGTGACCCGGCCCCCGGCGGGAACCAGGATGTCGCCGGTGCGGGCGGTGATTTCCTCGATGCCGCGCCCGGTGCCGAAGTTCGCGATCATGAAGGTCTTGTCGTCGTCGAGATGCTGGTCGATGTAGGCTTTCGCGTTGACGTGCTGGATGATCGTGGTTTCCGCTGGCAGATACATGTTGCCGTAGGAGTGGTCGCCGTGGGCGCTGGTGTTCACGGCATAGGTCGGTATCTGGCCTGCAAGCTCTCGCACCTGGCTGTTGAGACGTTCGTTGAGCATGGTCTCGATCAACAGGCTGGCGGTGCTGCCGCTGATCAGCCCGCCGCTGGTGGCGGCCGGACCGCCCGAGGCATTGAGGGCGAAGGCATCATCCGGGAAGAAGGCGAAGACGCCGGGTGCCAGTTCTTCGCTGACCATCACCACCTTGTTGCCATCCCAGACCGGTTCGGCGGCGCTGACCGGCAGTACGAACGCGGCGCTGCCCAGCAAGAACAGAGATGCGAGCGCGGATCGACGCGCGACGGTCTGGCGCGATAGTGGGTTGCGCATGGGCTTTCTCCTTGTCTTTGGCGCTGATCGCTGGTTGCGGTGCGCTACTGGCGCCATGTTAGGCGGGGGGCGCCGCTCGACAATTCTGCGCCTGTTTGACAGAGTGTCGCCAAACACGCGACGTCGGGACCGGGAATGGATCGTTTCAGCGCGATGCGGGCGTTCGTCGAAACCGCCCACAGCGGCGGTCTGGCCGCAGCCGGGCGCAAGCTTGGCCTGTCGCGGGCCCAGATCAGCAAGATGATCCTTGGCCTCGAAGCCCGGCTTGGGGTCAAGCTTTTGTATCGCAACAGCCGGGCGCAATCGCTGAGCGAGGCGGGCGCTGCCTATCTTGAGCGGGCGATGGACGTGCTCGCCATGGTGGACGAGGCCGAGGCGGCTGCCGGCAGCTTGCAGGCCGAGCCTGCCGGATTGATCCGGCTCAACGCCCCGATGTCGTTTGGCACGATCCGGCTGGCGCCCTTGCTGCCAGAGTTCATGCAGCGCTACCCGCAGATCGAGCTGCATGTCGAGCTTGACGATCACCAGCTCGACCCGGTCGAGCACGGCTTCGACCTGACGCTGCGGATCGCGGCGCTCGACGATTCCAGCCTGATCGCCCGCAAACTGTGCGATGTGCAGCGCCTGGTCTGCGCCAGCCCCGGCTATCTGGCGGCGCATGGCACGCCGGACCAGCCGGCCGATCTGCGCCAGCACCAGTGCATCGTCTACGGCGCGTCTGCTTCGGCGCACCAATGGGCATTCCTCGGGCCGAACGGCGGCGAAACGGTGACGGTTCGCGGCCATCTCAGCGCCAATAACGGCGAAGTGATGCGGGAAGCCGCGCTGGCCGGGATCGGGATCATCGCCCTGCCCGACTTCCTGATCGAGGCCGACCTCGCCGCTGGACGGCTGCAGCGCGTGCTGCCCGGCTGGTCAAGGTCGGCGTATGGCGTCTATGCCCTGTACCCGCCGGACCGGCAGTTGCCGCGCAAGACCCGGGCGCTGATCGAATTTCTGGCCGGGAAGTTGTCGCCGGGCGGGAAATAGCCCGGCAAGTGAGACGGGGCCGCGGCGATCAAGACGAATATCCGCAGCAGGCACAGACCTGTCTGAGTGCGAATTGGCAGCTTAATCCGGTCGCGCCCCGAACAAGATCACCTGCGCCGCCCGTTCGGAAACGATATCGGGGCGCAGTTCGGCCCCGGCCATGACCCCGCGTTTGACCGCTGGTCGCGCAGAAACCAGTCGCAGCCAATTCTCGACTTGCGGGAACCGGGCGATGTCCTGCCCCTGTACCCCCCAACCGGTGATCCAGGGAAAGATCGCGATGTCAGCGATAGAAAAGAAATCCCCGGCGACGAAAGGGCTGGCGGCCAATTGGCGGTCGAGCACGCCGTACAGGCGGGCAGTTTCGCCGCGGTACCGCGTCTGTCCATAGGCCAGCGCCTCGGGCGGCTGGCGTTTTGGCGCGACGGTGACGAAATGTTCGGCCTGGCCGGCCATGGGGCCAAGATTGCCCATCTGCCACATCAGCCATTGCTCGACAGCGGCGCAGTCGCGTTCGGTTTGGCCGATGAACAACCCGGTCTTGCGGGCCAGGTACAGCAGGATCGCCCCCGATTCGAAAATGGTGACCGGCGGGCCGTCCGGGCCGTCGGGGTCGGTGATGACCGGAATGCGGCGGTTGGGATTGATGGCAAGGAATTCCGCCGTGTCATTGCCGCCCCTGTAGATATTGACCGGGTGATAATTGTAGGAAAGGCCCATCTCCTCGAACGCAATCGTGATTTTGCGCCCGTTCGGCGTGTTCCAGGAATAGAGGTCGATGGCAGCGGTCATGTTTGTTCCGATACAAGGTCGATTCTTGACCTTTGCCACATCGGGCTTTATCACGCCAGCCGTGGCGATTTGTTGAGCCGGATTGCGGGCCACGTTAAATATTCCGCTAAAGAGGTCGAGGCCCGGGCACGGCCCCGATCCCAATACGGTCGGGGCTTTGTGCTGAAAGGGGCCGGGTTTCCCGGGCATGGAAATGAGTGAAGATTGGAAAATTCGCACCAAACTGGTGCATTCGGGCAGTCGCCGCAGCCAATTTGGCGAGGTCAGCGAAGCGATATTCCTGACCCAGGGATTTGTCTATCCCAGCGCCGAAGCCGCCGAAGCCCGGTTCATCAAGACCGGCGACGATGAATTCATCTACGCCCGCTATGGCAACCCCACGGTGCGGATGTTCGAGGAACGGATTGCGGCGCTGGAAGGGGCCGAGGATGCCTTTGCCACCGCCAGCGGCATGGCGGCGGTGCATGGTGCCCTGCTGTGCTCGCTGAAAAAAGGCGACCATGTGGTGTCGGCGCGGGCTTTGTTTGGCTCGTGCCTGTATATCGTCGAAACGCTGTTGCCGCGCTATGGGGTCGAGGTGAGTTTTGTCGATGGCACCGATCTGGCGCAGTGGCAGGCGGCCTTCCGCCCCAATACCAAGCTGGCGTTTCTCGAGGCGATTTCCAATCCGACGCTGGAGGTGATCGACATTCGCGGCGTGGCGGATTTGTGTCATGCCATTGGCACCAAACTGATCGTCGATAACGTGTTTGCCACCCCGATATTCCAGCGCTCGCTTGAGTTGGGGGCGGATATTCTGGTCTATTCGGCGACCAAGCATATCGACGGCCAGGGGCGCTGTCTGGGCGGCGTGGTTTTGGGCAGCAAGGACTATATTCGCAACGAGCTGGAACCGTTCCTGAAACATACCGGCGGGGCGCTGAGCCCGTTCAATGCCTGGGTGATGCTGAAAGGCCTCGAGACGCTGGATTTGCGCTGCCGGGCGCAGGCGGAGACGGCTCTGGCCTTGGCAACCGCCTTGCAGGGCCATGCGAAACTGGCGCGGGTGATTTATCCCGGACTGGCGGACCATCCGCAGCATGCGCTGGCGATGCGGCAGATGAGTGCCGGCGGCACGGTGTTTTCGGTCGATCTGAAGGGTGGCAAGGAAGCGGCGTTCGCGTTTCTCAACGCGCTGAAAATCATCATCATCTCGAACAATCTGGGCGACGCCAAAAGCATCGTAACCCATCCGGCGACGACGACGCACCAGCGGTTGAGCCTTGACGCGCGGGCGGCGCTGGGCATCGGGCCGGGACTGGTGCGGATTTCGGTCGGGCTGGAGGATGCGGAGGATTTGCTGGCGGATATTCTGGGGGCGCTGGAGAACCGATGCGATATGGCGGCTGGCTTTTCGGCGGGTCCGGGTTGAAAATCGCCCATGTCTGAAGCCGGACTGAAATTTGTTGTCGCGGCGCGGGACCGGCGCCGGATCTGGGACCGCGTCGCGGCATCGGGTCTGGCGGTTTCCGCCCGGACGGTCAGAATTCAGCGCCACATCTGGTTTGACACCGCCGGTTATGCGCTGAGTAAGGCGGGTATTTCGCTGTGGCTGCGGCGCGACGGCCGGCGCTGGGTGCAGGTGTTGGCGGCGGGCACGCCGGGCGAGTTTGAAAATTCGGTGGCCGGTGGCGGTCTGGATACTGGCTTGATAGCGGATGACAGGCTGCGCAAACTGGTTTTGCGAATTGCCAGGGACGCGCCGCTGCGACCGATCTGCGAGGCGACGAGTCGCAGCGACAGCGCGGTATTGACTGGTGAATCCGGGACCGGGTTTGAATTGGTGACCGATTCCTGCAGGTTTCTTGCGTCCGGCCAATCGGCAAGCCTGCACGAGGCCGGGTTGCGGCTGGTGTCGGGCAATCCCGGCGGGCTTTTTGATGTTGCCCGCGAATTTTTTGCCGACAGCGGCCTGAAATTTTCCCGGCTGACGCAGGCTGACCGGGCCTTTTTGCTCGCCGAAACGGGCAGCGTCGAACCGCCGCTGGCGCTGCGCAAGGCGGTTGCTGTCAGGTTCGATGCGAAATCGGATTTGATTGCCGCCGCGCAGAAAATCTTGCGCGAATGCCTGGAACAGATCGCCACGAATATGACGGTAATGCAAGAACAGGACAATGCGGAAGGACCGCACCAGATGCGCGTTGGCTTGCGGCGCCTGCGCACCGCCTTGTCGGTTGTTTGCCGGGCGATCGAAGACCCTGATCTGACCAGCCTGAAGCAAGAAGCGCGCTGGCTGGGCGCGGAGGTTGGCCGGTTGCGTGACTTGCAGGTGGTTGCCGGCGAAATCGTCGCGCCCGAGGCGCTGGCTCATCCCGAAGAGCCTGGGCTGGCGCGTCTGCTCACGGCGTTGCTGGCCGCAGTCGCCAAACAGCGCCGCGTGCTGCAAGCACTGCTGGGCGCACCACGCGCCCAGGCTTGCCTGCTCAATCTGGCATGCGGTGTCGAAACCCTGGGATCACCGGCCGGAACCGAGGGTGCAAGCAACCCAGCCGGGGCCATGCCGGTCAAAGGCTTCGCCCTTGCCGTGCTCGAAAATCGCTGGCGAAATGCCCGCAAATGCGCAAAAGGCTGGGACAATCTGGACAGCGGGCAAAAGCACGAATTGCGCAAGCAGCTGAAAAAACTGCGCTACATGGCCGAGTTCTTTGCGCCGCTTTATCCAGACCGCAAGGTCGAGCCATTCCTCAGACACCTGCGGGCCCTGCAAGTGGTGCTGGGCAGCATCAACGATGCCGCAGTGGCGCAAGGCGCCCTGTTCGCTGTTCCGCTTGCCGGCAAGCAAGCGCCGGCGATGCAGCGTGCGATTGGCTGGGTGATCGGGTCCGGCGAGGCCGGGGCAAAAGCCGGCTGGCTGGCGGCGCGACCGCTGTGGCGCGACCTCAGGAAGACCCGGCCATATTGGACATAGATGGCAGGCATGCCGGCTTGCGAATCACTTTGCCGCTTTGCCATATGGCGGCGGCATCCGGTTGGCCCGGAGAACCGCAATCTCGCGCCAATTGGCATGATAAAAGCCTTGTAATCCTGAATTAACTCTCCCTTAAGGAGAAAAATTAACTTTTTGTTCATCTTTTGGTAAACATCTGTTAGTATTGCTGCGTATGAACCGAGCCCTTGTTTTTCCGCAATCCGGCAATAAATGGGATCGGCGCCGCGTAAGATTAACGCATGGAGGGTGCGATGAACATTCACGATCCGCTGCTGGAACTGGAATTGGACCTGGATGTGAAAGTCGAGCGCCCGACCCGGGCCGACGCGGAAGCAGCCGTGCGGACATTGCTGAAATGGGCCGGTGATAATCCGCATCGCGAAGGCCTTTTGGATACGCCGTCGCGGGTGGTCAAGGCCTATGAGCAGTGGTTCAAGGGTTACGACGAAGACCCGGTTGCCATGCTGCAGCGGACCTTTGAGGAAGTCGAAGGCTACGACGAAATGGTCGTGCTGCGCGACATCCGCTTCGAGAGCTATTGCGAACATCACATGGCCCCGATCATCGGCAAGGCGCATGTCGCCTATGTGCCGACCGACCGGATCGTTGGCATCTCCAAGCTTGCCCGCGTGGTTGATGCTTTCGCCAAGCGGTTGCAGGTGCAGGAAAAAATGAATGCGCAGATCGCCAACACACTGATGGACGTTCTGAAGCCGCGCGGTGTCGCCGTCGTGCTTGAGGCCGAACACCATTGCATGTCCACCCGCGGCGTGCACAAGCCGGGCGTGTCGATGGTCACCTCGACCATGCTGGGCGCGTTCAAGACCGACCGCGACTTGCGCCGCGATTTCATGTCGATCATCGGCACGCCGGTGAACCGGGCTTCCTGACAAGGTCTTACCCCGCAGAACGACCCCCCGGCCGGCGCAATCAAGCGCCGGTTTTTTTGTGCATCATGCTTGACGTCAGCCGGACGTCGCGCCCACCATCGCCCGATTCTTGCCGGAGCCGGACATGACCCAGACCCGACCATTGGGCGCGCAAATTTCGCACGCGCTGAAAGCGCGCGGCGTCGGGGTGATTTTCGGCATACCCGGCGTTCACAATGTCGAGATGTATCGCGGCATCGAGGAATCGGGCATCCGCCATGTCCTGACCCGGCACGAACAAGGCGCCGGGTTCATGGCCGACGGCTATGCGCGGGCGACCGGAAAGCCGGGCGTCGCCTATGTCATCACCGGACCGGGGCTGACCAACATCCTGACGGCAATGGGCCAGGCCTATTCCGACTCGGTGCCGATGCTGGTGATTTCATCCTGCCTGAACCGGGCCGACGCCAGGATGGGGCACGCCCGGTTGCACGATATGCCCGATCAGCAAGCGGCCGCCGCCGGTGTCGCCGCCTGGAGCCATACCGCACCCGATGCGGCGGGCGCCTACGAACTGATCGACCGGGCCTTCGCGGGCTTTGCGACCGGGCGGGCGCGGCCGGTCCATATCCAGATCCCCATCGATGTCGGCGCGGGTCCGGCCGCTGCCGCGCCACCGCCACGCGCCGCCGGCGGTCTGCCGCATCCGGACCCGGCCGCGGTCGCCGCGGTTGCGGCACTGGTCGGTAAATCGAAGCGCCTGCTGCTGGTCCTCGGCGGCGGCGCCAAGGCCGCGGCGGTTGCGGCGGCAAGATTGGTTGCGCTGACCGGTTGCGCGGTGTTTCCGACCTATGCCGGGCGCGGCATCGTGCCCGAGGCCCATCCGATGAGTTGCGGGGCGAATCTGGCCCGCGCCACCAGCGCAAAGATCTTTGAACAGGCGGATCTGCTGCTGGTTGTGGGATCGGAATTGGCGGAAACCGATATCTGGCGCGATGATTTGGGCCATGCCTGTCCGATGGTGCGCGTCGACATTGATCCCTTGTCGCTGGCCGACCGGTGGCGGGCTGACGTGGCGGTACTGTCCGACGCGAACGCGTTTCTGACCGCCCTTCTCGGCGCGCTGGGCCCGCAGAAAACAGCGTCAGCCTGGTCCGGCGCCGAAATCGCCGCGGCCAAGGCAGCGTGGCGGCTGCAGGTGGATGCGGCGAGGCCGGGCGTGGCCGCCGTCGCGGATGCCCTGCGCGAATGCCTGCCCGCCGGGACGACGATCTATTCGGATATGACCCAGTTTGCCTATGTTTCCCAGGACATCTGGCCAATGCAACAACCGGGCATGTGGCACCATCCCAATGGGTTTGGTACCCTCGGCTATGCCCTGCCGGCAGCGATCGGCGGCAAGATCGGCTTGGGCCATGCACCGGTCATCGCCATCGTCGGCGACTATGGGTTTCACTACACGATGGCGGAATTGGGCGTCGCGGTCGAACTGCGGCTGACCCTGCCGATCATCCTTTGGGACAATGGCAAACTGCTGGAAATCGAAGCGGCGATGATCGGGTCGCAGATTGCGCCGAATGCCGTCGTCGCCCGCAACCCGGATTTTTGCAAACTGGCCGAGGCATTCGGCGCGGGTTCGGCAGCGCCCCGGACGATCCGCGAATTTCAGGCGGCCGTGCGGGCGGCGTTCACCGCGGATGGCCCGACGCTGATTTTGGCCACTCCGGCGCTGGGCCGCGCCTGACGGGATCGCTGTTGGTCCGCAACGCCGCCGTTGTGGCGACAATGGATGCTGCCGACCCTGACTTGACCGGCAGCGGGCTGTTCGTCCGCGCCGGGGTGATTGCACAGGTTGGCGGCAACCTGCCGCGCCAGGCCGACTGCATTATCGACGGAGCGGGCTGCGTGCTGACGCCGGGGCTGGTCAATACCCATCATCATTTGTTCCAGTCCCTGACCCGCGCGGTCCCGGGCGGTGCGCGGCTGGAGGATATGATCGCGGCTGCGACCAGCATCGGCCTGCGCCTGCATGCGACCCGCGGCGCCATGAGCATCGGCGAAAGCCAGGGCGGATTGCCGCCCGATTCACTGGTCGGGACAGAAAGTTCAATATTGAATTATTACATTCGGCTGATCGATTCGTTTCACGATTCGCGCCCCGGCGCGATGGTGCAGATTGGCACTGCCCCGTGTTCGCCGTTTTCGGTCAGCCGCGAGCTGATGCGCGACGCCGCATTGCTGGCCCGCGACAAAGGCGTGATGTTGCCCACGCAACCGGCCGA
>JAYTCN010000476.1:0-2774 GCA_043736475.1 Paracoccaceae bacterium | reverse complement strand
GAACAGCTGGAAGGCGAAATCATCCGGCATCGGGTCGGAAGGGTCGGCCCAGTGGGCCCGGCAGTTTTTCTCGTAGGGGCCAAGGTTCAGGCCGTTTTTTTCCTGCCGCAGGTAATAGGACGAATCGACATCGCGCAGCAGCGGCAGCTTGTGGCCGTTGACGCGGCTCCATGCCGCCAGTTCGGGGATTTCCTCGGTCAGCAGATACTGGTGGCTCATCACCGCCATCGGCACGGTGCGCCCGCCGAACGGCATGAACCATGCGCCAACCTGTTGCGCCCGGTAGCCGGCCGCGTTGACCAGCTTCTCGCAGCGGATATCGCCTTTGGGCGTGTGGACGATCCAATCATCATTGCTGCGCGACACAGCCGTCGCCGGCGTGTGGCGCAGGATTGTTGCCCCCAGGTCCCGCGCGCCTTTCGCCAATGCTTGGGTCAATTGCGCCGGGTCGATGTCGCCGTCGTTGGGGTCGAAAAGCGCCCCTTGCAGGCCGTGCAGTTCGAGGAAAGGATATCTGTCCTTGATCTCGCCCGGTGCGAGCAGGTCAATCGCCATGCCCTGATAACGCCCCATGCCCCGCGCCCGGGCGAATTCCTGCATCCGTTCCTTGGAATGGGCGAGGCGCAGCGAGCCGGTGACGTGGTAGTTCATCGGGTAGTCCACCGCATTGGCCAGCCCGCGATACAGTTCCGCCGAATAGCGCTGCATGTTCATCAGCGACCAGCTGGTGGAGAAGGTTGGCACATTTCCGGCAGCGTGCCAGGTGGAGCCGGAGGTCAGCTCATTGGCCTCGAGTAAAACGCAATCGGTCCAACCGGCCCGGGCCAGGTGATACAGCGACGACACGCCAACCGCGCCGCCGCCGATGATGACCACGCGGGCCTGGGTCGGGAAGTCAGCCACGATCAGCCGCCTGATGGGCGTCGTCGGCGATCACATAATAGTCGCCCTTGCAGGCGGTGAAGATGTGTTCGGTCAGACGGCTGCCGGTCGGCCCGTCGATGATGCCTGCTTCCACCGAAAGATTGCCCGCCGCGTCGCGAAAGCCGACTTTCGAGCCGCAAGTGCCACAAAACGCCCGTTGCGCCCCGCTGGCGAGCCTGTACCAGCGCAATGTGCCCGTCAGTTTCAAGCGGGATTCATCTTCGACGTCAAACGAGGCGGCATAATGCCCCGAAGTCTTGCGGCATTGGGTGCAATGACAGGCGGTTATCGGGCCAAGATCGCCGCTGATTACCAGCCGGATCGCGCCGCACAGGCAAGAGCCCGGGATCATTCGCCGGCCATTTGTTTCACGCCGTCTGCGATGTCGTAGTAATCGCCCTTGTTGGCCATGTACCAGTGCTCGATGGTTTCCAGCCCGGTCGGGCCGTCGAAACAACCGGCGGAAACCGAAATGCTCGGCCGCCCGTCGGGTTGCCAGAACAGCGTCGATCCGCAGAGGCGGCAAAACCCGCGCCTGATGCCGGGACTGGAGTCGTACCAGCGCAGGCTGCTGGTATCGGTCAGGCGGAAATCCTCGTGGGCCACCCGCGTTGCGGCCCAGAAATGGCCCGAGACCTTGCGGCATTGCGAGCAATGGCAGGCGCGCACCGGCTGGGTGAACCGGGTGACCGCAAACGCCACCGCGCCGCAGAGGCAGGACCCTTTGTGCATCGAAAAACTCCGCGGATCATGCCGCAATGTTGCGACGGAGGGCAGGGCGCTGGCAAGCCGAAAGCGACGGATCAATTGCCGGATCGCGACGAAACTCGGCACTTGCCCGAAGGCCAATTGTCGTGCATAAACCGCGCCATGCGAACGACATGCATCATCATCGGGATTTGCATCAGCTGCTGACAATCGTCCGTGGCGCGTTCACCTGTTTCAAAATCACTTCAGATTGACAGGCCCGCCACGGGGGCGAGACCTTGTGGAATGGCAAGATGACCGGGATCAGACTTTGGAATACGGCGACGAAATCGAAGGTGGCCTTGCAGCCTTTGGACGAAAAAAACGTCCGCATGTATGTCTGCGGGCCGACGGTCTATGACCGCGCCCATATCGGCAACGCGCGGCCGGTGGTGGTGTTTGACGTTCTATATCGGTTGCTGCGGCATGAATATGGTGCCGATGCAGTGACTTACGTGCGCAACTTCACCGATGTCGATGACAAGATCAACGCCCGGGCGGCGGAGACCGGGCGGTCTATTCGTGATCTCACGGATGAGACGATCCGGTGGTATCTCGACGATATGGCTGCCTTGGGGGCATTGCGGCCTTCGCAGATGCCTAGGTGCACCGAATCCATTCCGCAAATGGTGGCAATGAGTGCGGCATTGATTGCGCGCGGCCATGCCTATGTAGCCGAAGGACATGTGCTGTTTGATGTAACCACTTATGATCGTTACGGAAAACTGTCGAACCGGGCCCTGGACGACATGATCGCCGGGGCGCGGGTCGAGGTGGCGCCCTACAAGCGCAACCCGATGGATTTCGTGCTGTGGAAGCCGTCAGATGCGACCCAGCCGGGGTGGGAGTCGCCGTGGGGACGCGGCCGGCCGGGCTGGCACATCGAATGCTCGGCGATGGCCAAGGCGCTCTTGGGCGAGCATTTCGACATCCACGCCGGCGGGATAGATTTGCTGTTCCCGCATCACGAGAACGAACTGGCGCAGTCGAACTGCCTGCACGGCGGCGAGATGGCGCAGGTCTGGATGCACAATGGTTTCCTGGAGGTCGCGGGGCAGAAGATGTCCAAATCTCTGGGGAACTTTTTCACGGTGCGGGATTTG
>JAYTCN010000475.1:0-2786 GCA_043736475.1 Paracoccaceae bacterium | reverse complement strand
GCCGCACATCAGAGGCGGCCGCGTTGATTGACCCATCGCCGTAAACCACCAGCCGCCCGGACTTTCGGGCCTTCTGGATCGCCCCGCGCGACAGGCCGGAATGGCCGGAATATTCACGTTCGCTCATGCCGTCCATGCTACCATCCGCCATGATTAAGGCAATGAAATTGCTAGTTATTCAGTTGATTGCACTTCGAAGAAGAGCGAACCTGATTACACGAGAACGATGCAGCTCACCCCCGGAGACCACGCCATGACCGCCAAGACCGCAGCCCCCGCCAAAGCCCCCAGCGAAGCCTTGCTGCTGGAAATCGCCGCCAAGCATTTCTTCCTAGAGACGATTGAAACCCGCAACAGCGACGGCCTCGACTTCCACGATGTCGCGGTCTGGTCGGTCCGCGCCGCACTGGAAGCGGCCTTCGCCGCTGGCCAGGCCGCAACCCGCTGAACAGGAGCACACACCCGCCGCACCACAACCTTCCGTGCCGAACACGACCAGAAAAAGGAGTCCACAATGATTAAACTGACCGAAACCCAGACCATTGTCCTGAGTGCCGGAGCAAAGCGCCCCGACAACATCGCCATGCCACTGCCCAAGGGTTTAGCTGGTGCGGCGGCGAAGATGGCTGTCAACAAGATGATCGAACGCGGCTGGCTGCAAGAGGTCGATGCCAACCTGCGCCGGGGCGAGCCGCTCTGGCGTGAAACCGGTGATGGCCACGGCAACACACTGGTGGTCACCGACGCGGGTCTGCTCGCGATCGGGATTCAACCGGTGGTCACCCAGACTATGGCCGCAATCCGGAAAAATGTATCGGAAGCGTCCGCGCCAAGGCAGCCGATCCCGCGCCCCGGGACCAAGCAAGCGATGGTGATCGCGCTGCTGCAAGCGCCCGACGGTGCGACGATTGATGCGATCATCGCAGCGACAGGTTGGCAGGCCCACACCGTGCGGGGCGCGCTTTCGGGCGCTTTGAGCAAGAAGCTGGGCCTGACCGTGACCTCGACGAAGTATGAGGGCAGGGGAAGAGTATACCGGATTATCCGCGAGACTGCATGATTTATCGTACCCTCAGTCGAGTAAGCGGTAATGAACCTCTGTCGGCTTGCAGTCCGCCCCGTTGATCGGGATCATGTCCTGAGGGCAGGTAGACATGACCACGACGCAGTCAATTGCAGCGCGCAGCGTCACAAAGTCTCCCGGTTTGCTGAGTGGCTCGCCCCAGATGATCTTGCCATCGGAGCCGACCGGGATGTTCATCCACAGGTTCAGCGGAGCCGGGCAGTCGGGCGCGCGAAGACCCAGTTGCGCCAAGGCAGCATGCAGATTGTCAGTACAATTGTCATGATACTCCCGGCACCCTAGCATGGCATAGCGGTGCACATCGCAGGCTGCGATGATGGTGTCATGGCGCCCGGGTGAGGTGTCCTCTTCCAGAAGCAGGATCGGCCGCCGTCGGTTTGTCGTCAGTGCATCACCTTTTGCAGGAAAGATGCCCTGGAGCGTTCCGTGCAGATGCTCCATCGACATGAATTCGGACAGGTCATCGGCATTGAAGCACCAAGTGTCCACAACCTGTTGGCCATGTGTATTGATGATTTGAATGGCTTTTCCTTTGGCAACCCAAACTGCTCGGCCGCGTCGTGCAGGTACCACTTGAAGATCTGTTGTCACGTTTTGCATCCTCTGCCATCGGCGTCGTCATTGTTTCGGTCGGCAAAGTGTCGCGTCCGATGTAGGGATGGTCAAGACACAACCGGGATCCTTGGTCATCGTAGCGAAACGTTTTGCTCCCCATTTTGTTGACGGCCAGTGCCAACAGGGCCTCGTCATGTAGCCAGTCTTTTCGCCTTCAAGTCGGCGAAGGTCTCGCCCGTCTCTGCGAGGACGGCATTCGCGCCGGTGAATTTCTGCCAGCGCTCGATGGCGACATCTACATAGGCCGGGTTCAATTCGATCCCGAAGCACACCCGGCCGATGGTTTCCGCCGCGATCAGCGTGGTGCCCGATCCCATGAAGGGTTCATACACGGCTTGGCCCGGGCTGGAATTGTTCAGCATAGGGCGGCGCATGCATTCCACCGGCTTTTGCGTGCCGTGCACGGTGGTGGCGTCTTGGTCCTTGCCGGAAATGTGCCAGAGCGTGGTTTGCTTGCGATCCCCCATCCAATGTCCCTTGCCGGTCTTTTTCACCGCATACCAGCAGGGCTCATGCTGCCAGTGATAGTCGCCACGGCTTAGGACGAGGCGGTCCTTGGCCCAGATGATCTGCGACCTGACGGCGAAACCTGCCGCCGCCAGACTCTCGGCCACGGTCGTGGCATGCAGCGCACCATGCCAGACATAAGCCACGTCGCCGGGGAACAGCGCCCACGCTTCGCGCCAATCCGCCCGGTCGTCGTTCAGCACCTTGCCGATGCGTTTGGTCTTGGCCGCGCCCGCCTGGTTGCGCCAGGAGGGGTCATATTCCACGCCATAAGGCGGGTCGGACACCATGAGGAGCGGCTTCACATCGCCAAGCAACCGCCCGACGACGTCCGAGGACGTGCTGTCACCGCAGATCAGCCGGTGCGACGCCAGCTGCCAAAGGTCACCCGCCAACGACACCGGCGTGACCGGCGGTTCCGGAATGTCGTCCTCGCCCTCGACGGCACCGCCGTCCACCTGATCAGGATCACGCAACAGGGCGTCCAAATCCTCGTCGGTGATCCCCAGCAGCGACAGGTCGAAATCCTCGGCAAGCAGCCCCGCGATCTCGTCGCGCAACATCGCCTCGTCCCATTCGC
>JAYTCN010000474.1:0-2786 GCA_043736475.1 Paracoccaceae bacterium | reverse complement strand
ACGACAAGACCGGCGAATTTGTGCGTTGGTCATTGCGGCAAGTGCCGGAAGTGCAGGGCGGTTTCATGGCGATGGACGTGAACACTGGTCGCGTCATGGCGATGCAGGGTGGCTTCAGCTATCAGTCGTCTGTATTCAACCGCGCCACACAAGCAACCCGTCAGCCGGGGTCGTCGTTCAAGCCCTTCGTCTATGCCGCCGCCTTGGATTCCGGCTTTACCCCTGCCACGATCATTGTCGATGCGCCGATTGAGGTCGAAACCCCGCAAGGTCTTTGGACGCCAAAGAACTCCACCAACAAATTCTATGGCCCGACGCCGATGCGGACCGGGATTGAGCAATCGCGCAACCTGATGACGGTGCGGATTGCGCAGGAAATCGGTATGCCTTTGGTGGCGAGTTATGCCGAGAAATTCGGGGTCTACAAACCAATGCAGTCATTCCTTGCCAACGCTTTGGGCGCGCAGGAAACCACGCTCTACAAGATGGTCGCGGCCTATGCGATGTTCGCCAATGGTGGCGAGCGGGTGGAGCCTACCTTGGTTGACCGGGTGCAGGACCGCTACGGCAAGACCATCTACCGCCACGATCAGCGCACCTGCGAAGACTGTAATTCGCCGCGCCTGCCGAAGGGCGACGGCGTGACAATCGACAGCAACCGCGAACGGGTGATGGACGCGATCACTGCCTATCAGCTGACTTCGATGATGCAGGGGGTGATTCAACGCGGTTCTGGCACCGGGGTCAAGTTGCCGGTTCCGGTTGCGGGCAAGACCGGGACGACCAATGACGCTAAAGACGTGTGGTTTGTCGGCTATACCTCGAACACCGTGGCGGGCTGCTACATGGGTTTTGATCAGCCGCGCACCTTGGGGCCAGGCGCGTTTGGCGGCACCTTGTGCGTGCCGATCTTTCAGGAATTCATGAAAGAGGTGGTTAAACGCCGGGGCGGCACCACGTTCAAAGTGCCACCGGGCGGCTATTTCCAGAACATCGACCGCTTCACCGGAGCTTTGCTGGGACCCGATGCCTCGGGTGCCAATGTGGTTGCTGAATACTTCCGTGAGGGCGAGGAGCCTTTGTTCGCCTTGGGCGAGATCATCGACGGCGGCTTTTCGATGGGCTCGAACCTGCCGCTGTTTGCCAATGGCGAAAGCGATATTGGCGGTTCGGACACGGTGACGACCTCGGACGGCCAGCAGAAAACGGTGCCGAAGAAGGCGAATTTCGGCACGCTGTCGTCGGGCGGGCTGTATTAGCGCGGCCTTGCCGACCACGCGCAGCCACGCTATCACCGCCGCCAAATGACGATCTGTTAAGGACTCCGCCTCATGCGCACCGAGACGCAATACAATGTCGATGCCATCACCAAATCCTTGCGCCTTTTGGGCCAGCGAATGGATTGGGAGACGGCGGCGCATCGGTTGGAGGAATTCGATGCGATGATCGAGGCACCCGATCTGTGGAACGACCCCGCCCGCGCGCAAAAACTGATGCGCGAACGGCAGGGGTTGATCGAGCAAATCTCGACCTATCGCCTGATTGAATCGGGTTTGAAAGACAATGTCGAATTGATCGAATTGGGCGAATCCGAGGGCGATGAGGAAATCATCACCGAGGCTGAAGAGGCGCTGATGGGGCTGGTGGAACTTGCCGGTGCGAAAGAACTTGAGGCTTTGCTGAATGGCGAGGCAGATGGCAATGACACGTTCCTGGAGATCAACGCAGGCGCGGGCGGCACTGAGTCCTGCGATTGGGCCAGCATGCTGGCGCGGATGTATGTGCGGTGGGCCGAGAAAAAGGGCTATAAAGTTGAGTTGCAGTCGGAAAGTGCCGGGGATGAGACTGGCATCAAATCAGCGGGATACAAGATTTCCGGGCTGAACGCTTACGGCTGGCTGAAATCGGAATCCGGTGTGCATCGGCTGGTGCGGATCAGCCCTTACGGCTCGGCTGACAAGCGGCAGACCTCATTTGCTTCGGTCTGGGTCTATCCGGTGGTCGATGACAATATCGAAATCGACATTCCCGACCGTGACATTCGCATCGACACTTACCGTTCCTCCGGCGCGGGCGGCCAGCACGTCAACACCACCGACTCGGCGGTGCGGATCACCCACTTGCCGACCAATATCGTGGTGACCTCGTCGATGAAATCGCAGCACCAGAACCGCGAGGCTTGTATGAACGCGCTGCGCTCGCGGCTTTATCAGGTGGAGTTGGACAAGCGCAACGCGTCCATCAACGCGCAGCACGATGCCAAGGGCGATGCGGGCTGGGGCAACCAGATCCGCTCTTATGTGTTGCAGCCCTATCAGATGGTGAAAGACCTGCGCACCGGCCATGAAACCTCTGATACTGGCGGTGTGCTGGACGGCGATCTGGATAAGTTCATGGCCGCGACCTTGGCGATGGATGTGGCCGGGAAATCCCGCGCCGAGGCGAATGCTGAGGATTAAATTCGGCTTGTAATGCCTTGTCAAAAATACATCTTTCTTGAAATGTCCTTCCCCGCGTAGACTGCTGAAAGCGGGGGTAGACGTATGGAACAGAGCCAAGCCGACAGGCCAGAGGTCATGCATGTCGAGGTCAGCGATCTGCGGGCCGCGTTGCGCACAGGCTGGCAGGATTTTCTGGCTGCTCCACACTATGGGCTGCTGTTCGCTTGTGTCTACGTCATAGGCGGCTGGCTGATCTATTTTGCGCTGACCGGAACGGGCCGGTTGTGGTGGACTTTGGCCGCCGCCGCAGGCTTCCCGATTTTGGGGCCGTTCATCGCTTGCGGG
>JAYTCN010000473.1:0-15945 GCA_043736475.1 Paracoccaceae bacterium | reverse complement strand
TTGCTGATTGCCAGGCTGCCGGCGTCACCGACATCATCGAATCCCAGATCGGTTTTGACGGTATCGCCATTGCCAATTCCAAGGAAGGTCCGGTTTTCGAAATCACGCTCGGAACGCTCTGTCAGGCGCTGGTCGTCGGCGCTGGCGAGCCCGCCACTTGGGACGAAATCGACCCGTCGCTGCCGGCCATTGCGATCGAAGTTCTCGGCCCGCCGCCGTCATCGGGCACCCGCGACTCGTTCGAGGAATTGGCGCTTGCCAAAGGTTGCGAGGAAGCCGGGTTGACCATTGAAGAAATCGAGGTGCGTCAGGACGGTGTCTTTATCGAGTCCGGCGAGAACGACAATCTGATCGTTTCCAAACTGCAAGCCAACCCGAATGCGCTTGGCGTGTTTGGGTATTCGTTCCTCGAGCAGAACCAGGATACGTTGCAAAGCGCCGTTGTTGATGGTGTTGAAGCCAGTTACGACACGATTTCCAGCGGCGAATACCCGATTTCGCGGACCCTCTTCATTTACGCCAAGAACGCCCATATCGGGGTGATTCCAGGCGTCGCCGAGTTCCTTGCCGAATTCACCTCTGCCGCTGCCTCGGGCGAGGATGGCTATCTGACCGACAAGGGTCTGATCGCATTGCCGGCCGAGTTGCATGCCGCGAACGCCGAAGCTGTTGCCGCGCAGACCGCCATGTCGGCGGAATTGCTGGACTGAATCATTCGCCAACCGGGGGCGCCGGACTGCGCCCCCGTTCCCGACCTCGCGCAGAGCTGCGCACGACGCCCCGGAATTGAAAGCCTGCCATGATTGCAATGACAGCCCTCGTGATTGCCGGACTTTCGGTCCTGTTCTTCATTCTGGCGCAGTCACGCGCTTTGGCGGCCGCTGGCGACAGTCTGGCGCGTTTGCATTCGCGCCCCAGCTATCACGGCGCCTATGCCTTTTTGTGGGTCGCAATCAGCGGTTTGACAGTTCTGATGATCATCAGCCTCGGCTGGGCCTGGACGAATGACCGTGCCCTGCTTTCACAGATCAACGTCGGCCTTGGTGCGGGTACCCACATTGAAGCCAACCTGTTGCTGAATGACGCCAAGGCCATTGCCGATGGCGATGCGCCATCGCTTGTCGATCCCTTGCGCGAGCAGGTGGCGCAGCGGTTTGGCCGCCTCGAAAGTCTGCGGGTATGGGGCAGCGCCGCATTGGCAATCGGTGCGGCCTTGGCAGCGGGCTATGTCACGACCCGGCATGTCAATGTCAATTTTCGGGCCCGAAACCGGACCGAGCGGATCATCGAACTGATTTTATGGATCTGTGCGTCGGTCGCGGTTCTGACGACGATCGGCATTCTTTTGAGCCTGATTTTCGAAACCCTTGTCTTCCTGTCGAACATCGGCTGGCGGTTCGACAAATTCTTGTTTGGAACGACGTGGAGCCCGCTTTCCGGTGTGCAGGAAGGCACAATGGATATCGAAAAGATCGGAGCCATTCCTTTGTTCGCCGGCACATTGCTGATTACCGCCATCGCCATGCTCGTGGCGGTGCCCATCGGGCTGTTTGCCGCAATCTACCTTTCCGATTTTGCCGATGCCCGCGTGCGGACGGTGGCCAAGCCGGCGCTGGAAATATTGGCTGGAATTCCGACGGTCGTTTACGGCTTTTTTGCCGCCATCACTGTGGCACCATTCATCAGAACCGCGGGCGAGAGCCTGGGGCTGTCGGTCGCTTCCGAGAGTGCACTGGCGGCCGGCGTGGTGATGGGGATCATGATCATCCCGTTCATCTCGTCGCTGTCGGACGACGTGATCAACGCGGTGCCACAATCGCTGCGCGACGGATCTTACGGACTGGGAGCAACAAAAGCTGAAACCATCCGGCAAGTCATTTTGCCGGCAGCGCTGCCCGGCATCGTCAGTGCGATCTTGCTGGGCGTATCGCGCGCCGTGGGTGAAACGATGATCGTGGTCATGGCGGCAGGGCAGGGCGCCAATCTCTCGGTCAATCCATTCGACGCGGTGACCACGGTGACGGTTCAAATCGTCATGCTGATTACCGGCGATACCGAAGCGTCGGTTGCAGCCGGGCCCGCTTTTACCCTGGGTTTTACGTTGTTTTGCGTCACGCTGGTATTGAACATCATCGCGCTGCGCGTGGTGCGCAAGTACCGCGAAATGTATGATTGAGGATCGCGTCGCAATGCCGGCAAAAAATTCCATCCACGGCTCAGAAGCGTCAAACGCCCGCCTGCGGAAACGCCGCGCGGCGGAAACGCGGCTGAAGCTATACGGGTTGCTGGCCTTGATGTTGGCCGGTCTCGCACTGATGGCGCTGCTGTGGTCGGTGTTTGGCAAGGCGTCGCTGGCATTGACCGAAAACTATGTCACGCTGCAGGTTGGTCAGGGTCAGGTTGACCCAATGCAAGTTTCGGCAACAGATTTTGAGAGCCTGACAAAAGATCTGCTGCGCGCCAGATTTGCCGAAGTCGAAGGCCGCGATGACCGCAAGGCGCTGGCAGAATTGATTTCAGGTGGTGCGGCGTTTGAATTGCGCGATCAATTGATCGCCCGACCCGGGCTTGCCACGTCAGGATTTGACTTTGCGTTTCTTGCTTCGGATATCGCCGACCTGTACCTGAAAGGGGAATCCGGCGAATTGACCGAGATGGCCAAGGCCGGAAGCCTGACGATCGCGGTTGATGGCAGCGATGCGACCGTCATCAGCAGCAGCGCTGATTTTGCCCTGGAACTTGCGACTGTGCGGAGCAACTTGTCACGCGACGTTGTCATCCTTCGCGACAAGGCCGCCCTGCAGGACAAAGGGGTGGTGGAATTCAATCGCCGTGCCGCAGAAGCAACCGGTGCCGCCAGCAAGAAAGCAGCGGACGAGGCTGCGAAACGGGCAGCCAAAAGGGACGCCTTGCTTGCCGAGGCGAAAGACCTGGAAATGCGGTCGGTCTCGACCGACGGTAGCGAACCGCTGACCGAGGAAAGCCGGTCTTTGCTGCTGAAACTGGATGATACATGGATCCGCATGGTCGAAATCTCGGCGCGCGGCGGCAAGGGCGAAATTGTAGGATCCCCACCGGTCACGACCAGCTACAGCGCCGAGCAGTGGACTTATCTGGTCAATGACGTGCCCCAAGCAGCGCGCAAGATCAGCGACAAGCAGATCATCTGGGTCGAGTCGCTGCGCGACGGCGGCGCGCTGAAATCGCGTTTCAATTGGCGATTCTTTGGTGCAGGTGACAGTCGCGAGCCGGAATTGGCAGGCATCTGGGGTGCGGCTGTCGGTTCATTCTGGACCATGCTGGTGACGCTGGTCCTAGCTTTTCCGACCGGCGTTCTTGCAGCGGTTTATCTTGAGGAATTTGCGCCAAAAAACCGGTTTACCGACTTCATCGAGGTAAATATCAATAATCTGGCTGCTGTCCCCTCGATCGTATTCGGGCTGCTCGGACTGGCATTTTGCCTGGGCTTTCTGGGCATTCCGAGGTCTGCTCCGCTGGCCGGTGGCATCGTGCTGGCTTTGATGACATTGCCGACAATCATCATCACCGCCCGCACGTCGGTAAGGGCGGTTCCACCCTCGATCCGCGATGCCGCCCTGGGCGTTGGAGCGTCGAAACTGCAAACCAGCTTTCACCACGTCTTGCCGCTCGCCATGCCCGGCATCCTGACCGGCATGATCATCGGCATGGCCCGGGCACTGGGCGAAACCGCACCCTTGATCATGATCGGCATGGTGGCCTTCATCGTCGATATTCCGCGCGGCATCACCGACAGCGCCACGGTTCTGCCGGTGCAAATCTATCGCTGGTCCGATTTTCCCGAGCGGGCTTTCGAAGCACGCACGGCCGCGGCGATTTGTGTGCTGCTGGTATTCCTGATCGCCATGAACGCGATTGCCGTGTTCCTGCGCTACCGTTTCGAACGCCGCTGGTAGGGCCGCTTTTTATGGATAGGCAAGCTATGAACGACCAGAACCTGACCGACAAGGCAGTGAACATGCGCGATATCAAATTTACTGCCAAAGACGTCGATGTTTTCTATGGCAGCAACCACGCCATCAAGAACGTCAGTGTCGAAATTCCCGACAAGACGGTGACCGCCTTCATCGGTCCGTCGGGCTGTGGCAAATCCACCTTTCTGCGCTGCCTGAACCGGATGAACGACACGATCGATGTCTGCAAGATCACCGGTGACATCCGGCTGGATGGCGAAGACATTTACGCCGGTGACGTTGACCCGGTGCAGTTGCGCGCCAAAGTCGGCATTGTGTTCCAGAAGCCGAACCCGTTCCCGAAGTCGATCTATGACAATGTGGCCTATGGCCCGCGCATCCATGGCCTGGCGGCCAGCAAGGCCGACCTCGACGATGTTGTGGAAAAGTCGCTGCGCCGGGCAGCGCTGTGGAACGAATCGAAAGACCGGCTGACGGCGCCGGGAACCAGCCTGTCGGGTGGCCAACAACAGCGGCTGTGCATCGCGCGCGCCATTGCCACTTCACCCGAAGTCTTGCTGATGGACGAGCCGTGTTCGTCGCTCGATCCCATTGCAACCGCCCAGATCGAAGACCTGATCGCCGAGCTGCGCACCAATTTTTCGGTGATCATCGTCACCCATTCGATGCAGCAGGCGGCGCGGGTCAGCCAGAAAACCGCCTTCTTCCACCTTGGCAACCTTGTCGAGCACGGCGATACCACCAAGATATTCACCAACCCGTCCGACCAGCGGACACAAGATTACATCACCGGCCGGTTCGGGTAAGGATCAAGACATGGGACAACATATCGTTTCGGCCTTTGACGACGACCTGATTTCCGTCCAGGCCAAAATCTCGGAAATGGGCGGCCTGTGCGAGGAGCTGCTGACCAACGCGCTCGAGGCGGTGCAGAACCGCGATGCCCAGCTGGCAGCGGAAGTGATCGCGCTCGACAAGAAACTCGACGCGCTGGAGATGGAGCTGGAGGAGATTGCCACCCGCACCATCGCCCTGCGCCAGCCGATGGCGCAGGACCTGCGCGTCCTGATCTCGGCGCTGAAGATCGCCTCGACGCTGGAGCGGATCGGCGATCTGGCGAAAAACATCGCCAAACGGGCGATCTACCTGTCGTCGGCGCGGCCGGTGCGGCTGTCATCCTCGCTGGTGCGGATGGGCCAGCAGACTCTGGCGCAACTGACCCAGGTGCTTGACGCCTATACCTCGCGCGATACCGAACTGGCGGTGTCGGTCTGGCGCCGCGATGTCGAGATCGACGACGTTTACAACGCCATTTTCCGCGAGATCGTCACCTATATGATGGAAGATTCGCGCATGATCGGCCTTGGCTCGCAGCTCCTGTTCATTGCCAAGAATCTCGAGCGCATCGGCGACCATGTCACCCATGTCTCCGAGATGATCTATTACATCGTCGAAGGCGAACCTTTGGGCGACGAGCGGCCCAAGGGCGAACCGATCGGCCTTGAGTTCGAGGGCTGATCCATGGGTGCAAGGGTGCTGGTGGTCGAAGACGAAGCGGCGCTGAGCGAGCTTTTGTCCTATAACCTGACCAAAGAAGGCTTCGAGGTGCGGGTCAGTGCCGACGGCGAGGATGCTTTGATCGCGGTCGACGAACAGAAGCCCGATCTGGTGCTGCTTGACTGGATGCTGCCCTCGGTCAGCGGCATCGAGATTTGCCGCCAGATCCGGGCCCGTGCCGAAACCCGCGACATTCCGGTCATCATGCTGACCGCCCGCGGCGAGGATGAGGACCGCATCCGCGGGCTGAACACCGGCGCCGACGATTTTGTCACCAAACCGTTTTCGATGTCGGAACTGGTCGCCCGCATGCGGGCGGTCTTGCGCCGCACCAACCCGATGGTCGCCGGCGACGTCGCCAGCTTTGCCGACATCACCCTTGACCGCGAGACCTGCCGGGTCAGGCGCGGCCAGCGCGACGTGCGCCTTGGCCCGACCGAGTTCCGGCTTCTGGATGCTCTCATGCAGCGCCCGGGCCGGGTGTTCAGCCGCGAGCAGCTGCTCGACCGGGTCTGGGGCACCGATGTCTATGTCGAGATCCGGACGGTGGACGTGCATGTCGGGCGGCTGAGGAAAGCGCTGAACCGGCGGGGCGAGAAAGACCCGATAAGGACGGTTCGCAGCTCGGGTTATGCGCTGGATGAGACGTATGGCGGGTGAGGGGGGGCGATGGCAGCGTTGTTCGTCGTCAAGACCTGCAGTCCGATTTCGCGGACACCAGCACGAATTGTAGGGCGGGGTTCACCCCGCCATTCCGCGTCCGCCCCACAAGACCGCACCCATTCGCGAACGATCCCGCCCCAACCCACTCAACGAATCGTCGCCCGATAGTTTGTCGCTTGCAAATGCACCCAATCCTGCAACGGCGGCGTCAACTCAAAGGCGCATGGCGCACGGAGTGCGTCGTAAACCCGCATCAATCGAAATGCGTCTGGGCGCTCATCAGAAAGTGAACGTTCGTTTTCGCTGATGAAAAACGGAACCAGCGCATCGCCGCCGGTCGTTTTGACCTCGACCAACCTTTCGCCACCATGACGATCAAACGACAAGATGTCATAGCCAGCACCGTCTCCGTCTTCCTCCGACACCCATCGAATCTTTTTGGCCAAATCGGCGCGATCCTCGGAAATCAACCGCGTCCGCTCGGCGTTCAAAACGATCAATTCACCTTTTTTCCCAAGATTGCGATTTCGCGCGTCAATGGTGGCGGGATCGAATTTTCTCACAAGGCGCTGCATCGCGTGCGGAACACCATCTCCTGCGGGCGCGGCCAAAGGCGGCGGTCCGAGGTATAGCGCAGGCGGTTCGGCCAACTCAGAGTGAGCGACAGGAGCCAATCGCATCAACAGTTCCGATTGCGAGTTGAAAACGCGCTCGACGCCATCCAACAGTGCCTTCTGAAAGTTGGCCATCGGCTTGTAGCCTTTGATCCAAGGCTGCCCCAGCAATTGAAGCACAGCGCTTATGTTTTGCAGCTTGTATTCAATCGATGTCCGCGTCCGCCCGGTCGCCTCACGTAATAGCGCATTGTGCTGGGCTTTGACATATGGCTGGCCGGTAAGTTCCATCCGTCGCATTTCAAAATAGTCGGCGACAATCAGATCAACTTCATCTGGCGACCAGTCCGTTCCTGAAACAGCACCATTTTCCAACGACTGTGCCTGATGCGATGAATCTTTCGGCACCTTCGGGCGGAACTGTCAGAATTTCAAGCGTTCCGTTCCAGACGTCAGCCGCACTCACTGGCCGAACAACCAGAAATTCAGTCGAGCCGGGCAGGCCGCCCGCCGCGCCCTCTGGCGGAACTCTCAGAACGTCAAGAACGCAATTCTGGCCTCCAACTCCGCAGGCGGAAGTTTGGGTCCAAGGCCATATTCGCAAAGCGGTTTCCAGTCGTCATTGGTCTCCCGGTTATGGCGAAAAGCCGCGATCAAGTTGGTGGCGCTGATGCCTGACACTGGTCGGTCGCTTGGTTCAATCGACTCGATGGAATGGTAAATGTGATCGTCCTCATTCGTAACCGACGGGCGCAGTGCGGCCAGCCCGACATCCTCCGGAACGAAGAACTCGCCATCAGCTAGGAAGGGTTCGAGGTCCGATATTGCCAAATGTCCAGCCACCACCACCTCACCATGGAATTTCCAGTTGGATGCGTCGCGATACATGTATTCCAGCAAACTGTTTGGCTGCTTTGCTACGTGCCACATGCCTTCCTCTCGATCCACTCTCACGATCTGTCCAATTCCGACTCAGCTTACAAGGCAATAGTTCACAATTCGTTCTCTAAACGTCTCGCGAGCGCCGCGCCGCGTTGATGTTATTCGTATGCACGCCCTGTGCACGCCCTGTGCACGCTGATTTTCGACAAGTCCGGCAAAAGGTTAACGTGTTCCGCTGCGCCGGTCCCGCCGGCTTGACATCGGCTGGAACGCCACCGCGACATGGGCTTCGCAATAGGGTTTGCCGGGTTGGCAGGGGTGGCCGCAGAACCAGAAATCTTCGGTGGCCGGGTCGCCGATCGGCCATTTGCAGGTGCGCTCGGTCAGCTGCATCAGGTCGAGCCGTTTGGCTTTTTTCTCGATATTGGCAAGGTTGGCCAGGGCCTCGGCCGAGACTTCGTTGGCCGAAGGCTGCGGCGGCATCGGCTGGCCGGCGGTAAAGATCGGTTTGATCGAGCGGGGATGATCTTTGGCAACCGGCTTGGCCACAAGAACAGTTTTGGGTGCCGGATTGTCTTTTGACGGCAAGGTTTTGGAATCCCTGTTGGCGGATTTGGCTTCGTCCTTGACCGGCTTTTGCGGTGCGGTCGCCGTGCGGTTCGACAGACCCAGCCGATGAACCTTGCCGATGACGGCATTGCGGGTGACGCCTCCCAGTTCCTTGGCGATCTGGCTTGCACTTTTGCCCTCGCCCCACATGGTCTTGAGGGTTTCGACCCGTTCGTCCGTCCAGGACTGTTCCGCTTCTTTCATTTCGTCCTGGCCCTTTTCGATTGCCGGAATTGTTGGCGCTATTCTATCTGACCGGTTGGCAGTGACAAGCTCCCCTTCACTAACGGAAGGCCGGCCCGTGCACCCAGGTGGTCAGCGACCAACGCTCGCCCTGTGTGACCGGCGTTACCCGGTGCAGCGCGAACGCCGGAAACACCGTGGCGGCGCCCTGCGATTTCATGGCGATTGCCGGCTGGTTTCCGGCCCATGTTTGCAAGCTGCCGCCGTGATAGTCGTTCGGGTCACTCAGCTGCACGACCAGCGTCAGTTTCCGTTTCACCGCCAACGGACCGAAGCCTGAATCGGCATGCCAGTCGAAATGCCCGTGCTGGCTGGCCCGATAGCACGCCACTTGCATGCGCTCGGCAAAGTCAGCGAGATCGAAGCCAAAGGCCCGGTTCGCCTCGGTCACCAGGTCAACAACCCGTTGCATCACCCAATCGGCAGCGCCGCCGTCGTCGAGCCATGCGACCTGGGCGCTGCGGATTGCCGTGTCTGACTGACCCAGAACCAATCCGGCGGCGGCCAGGCCTTCGGATTGTGCCAGGCCGATGATCCGGGCGCATTCCGATCCGGAGAACGCCTGGTTTAACGTGACGGGTTCCAGCATCAAAAGACCTTCGACCAATTACCTAAATTTGACACGCTGATATCTTTGCGGCATGAGTCAAGCAACGCCCTGTGGTGCCAAGCCGTCAGGGCGTTTTCGTTCAGCGTTGGAGCAAGTTTCTTGATTTCGCCCGTCTTGCCGGTTTATTCGCGTGCCGCGCTTGAATTCGAGCGCGGCGAAGGCGTGTGGCTGATCGAAAAAAATGGCGACCGATATCTGGACATGGGCGCGGGAATTGCCGTGGCGGCTTTGGGACATGCCAACCCGAAACTGGTCGGTGCATTGACCGAACAGGCGCAGAAACTCTGGCACACCTCAAACCTTTACGAGATTCCGAACCAGAAGCGACTGGCGCAGCTCCTGGTCACAAATTCGTTCGCCGACACGGTTTTTTTTACCAATTCGGGCACCGAGGCGATTGAATGCGCGGTCAAGATGGCCCGGAAATATTTCTATCAGGCGGACGACCCGGACCGGGTCGAAATCATTACTTTCGACGGGGCGTTCCACGGCCGGTCGGCGGCGGGCATCGCGGCGTCAGGCGGCGACAAGATGGTCAAGGGATTTGGGCCGGTGCTGCCCGGATTCGTCAAAGTGCCGTTCGGTGATCACGATACCCTGGTCGCCGCGGTGACCGACCGGACCGCCGCAATCCTGATCGAGCCGATTCAAGGCGAAGGCGGCATCAGGGTGGTGCCGCTGCAGTTCCTGAAAGGACTGCGCGATCTGTGTGACCGGCACGGCATCCTGCTGATCCTCGACGAAAT
Organism: Paracoccaceae bacterium; assembly: GCA_043736475.1. GTDB lineage: Bacteria > Pseudomonadota > Alphaproteobacteria > Rhodobacterales > Rhodobacteraceae > JANMOK01. The sequence continues at coordinate 6,068 of JAYTCN010000473.1, read as the reverse complement.
CCAATGCGGCATGGGCCGCACCGGCAAGCTGTTCCAGCACGAATGGGCCGGGATCGAGCCCGACATCATGACAATTGCAAAAGGCATTGGCGGCGGCTTTCCTCTGGGCGCCTGTCTGGCGACGGAAAAGGCGGCGTCGGGCATGGTCGCGGGAACGCATGGCTCGACCTACGGCGGCAATCCCCTGGCATGCGCGGTGGGGATTGCGGTGCTGAACGAGCTGCTTTCGCCCGGATTTCTGGTCAACGTCAACCGGATTGCCGGGCATTTGCGCCAGGGGTTGGAAAGTCTGGTCGCGCGACATCCCGACATATTTGAATTTGTCCGGGGCGAGGGCCTGATCCTCGGTCTGAAATGCATACCCGCCCCGGCCGAGGTGGTGCAGGCGGGTTACGCCGAAAAAGTCATCGTCATCGCCGCCGCCGACAACGTGGTGCGGGTGATGCCGCCGTTGACTATCACGATTGCCGAAATCGATGAGGCGCTGCGGCGGCTGGACCGGGCGGCGAGGCGGGTGAAACCTGATGCCAAAGCCGCTTTATGAGTTCCGCAAAATCACACGCGCCGATTACCCGATGTTGCGGCGCTGGCTGGCCGAGCCGCACATCGCTGGCTGGTGGGGCGCGCCGGACGAGGAGATCGCCTTGATCGAAGAAGACATCGACGGTGGACCGACGGATATGCGCGTGGTTGCGCTGCACGAACATCCGTTTGCCTTTGTGCAGGACGGGGAAATCCGCCACTGGTTTGCGCCGCATTATGCAGGCTATCCGGGTACAGCGCGTTCAATGGATTCATTTATCGGCGATCCGGACTATCTGGATCGCGGCCACGCCAAATCCTATTTGCACCAGCGCGCCGATGAACTGCTGCGACATGGCGCGGCGCATGTACTGATTGATCCTTCTGCGGAAAACAGCCGCGCCCCGCACGCCTATCGTGCCGCTGGTTTTCAAGAGATTGCCATTCGCGCTTGCGAAGACGGAACACCCGTAATCGTCATGGAATTTCGTCCAGACGCTGTGAAAGATCTGCCATGAACCACTTTCTCGATATTCACAAAACCGACGCCGCTGATCTGCGCTTGATCCTTGATGATGCGCGGCGGATCAAGGAATTGCGCAAGGGCCAGCCGAAAGGTGCGAAAGATGCCGACCAGCCCTTGGCGGGCCGTATGGTGGCGCTGATTTTTGAGAAACCCTCGACACGGACCCGGGTTTCCTTTGATGTCGGGGTGCGGCAAATGGGTGGGGAATGCATGGTGCTGTCGGGGGCGGAATTGCAACTTGGCCACGGCGAGACCATCGCCGATACCGCCCGCGTTCTGTCGCGGTATGTCGATATGATCATGATCAGAACTTTTGAGGAGGACGTGCTGCTGGAACTGGCTGAACATGCGAGTGTGCCGGTGATCAACGGGCTGACCAATTCCTCGCATCCCTGCCAGATCATGGCCGATGTGATGACTTTTGAAGAGCATTCGGGACCGATCAAAGGCAAAAAAGTGGTCTGGTCGGGGGATGGCAACAACGTCTGCACCAGCTTCATTCATGCCGCGGGGCAGTTTGGCTTTGACCTGACGTTTACCGGGCCGGAGACGTTGGATCCCAATGCCAAGGCAATGGAATATGCGCGTGGGCAAGGGTCAAAACTGCTGATTGAACGTGATCCGGCGCTGGCGGTTCGTGGCGCGGATCTGGTGGTGACCGATACCTGGATTTCGATGCATGACGCCCAATCGGCGCGCGAGCGCCGCCACAACCAGTTGCGGCCGTATCAGGTCGATGCGGCGCTGATGGACAAGGCCAATCCCGATGCCCTGTTCATGCATTGCCTGCCCGCGCACCGCGACGAGGAAGTGACCAGCGCGGTGATGGACGGGCGGCATTCGGTGGTGTTTGACGAGGCTGAAAACCGGCTGCACGCGCAAAAGGCGATCATGCGCTGGTGTCTGGGGGTTTAGCGTCGTTAAGGGTGCCAGCACCGGGCGAACCAGGTGCCCCCGCGTGAAACCCTGTTCAAGTCCTTGATATTGTTAAATATGAATGGGTTAATTTTTGCTTAACGCCGTGCGGCTCAATTGCCCTCTCCCGGCCCTTCGGGCCTCCCTCTTCCGCGCGCGGGCGAGGGGAAAGCGGTCCTGGACAGGCAAGGATTTTCACGAAAATCCTGGTGCCGGGCCGTTCGGAAGCTCGGGTTCGCAGTTGCGAAAAAGGTTAATTTCCGCGAAACCGAGGTGTGAAAATGGGTGCGTTCTTGCACTTTTGCCCCGGTTTTCGGGCAAGCTGTGGCGGTTTTTTGCGGTCGTTAACCATTTGTGCGCTGCACCATCCGCGTCCGGACTGACCGTGTTCGGCCGGGTGGCGTGAAAAGACTGGCGACGCTCGCGGATTTATCCGACAAGACGGTCAGTTTTCGCCGGGATTCGGGGCAGATCGCCATGACAAGACAGGCCGCACAGGCATGAAAAGACCGGGACTGGGCCTGTTCCTGCGCGAATTGATGCGCAGCCCGGCGCGGATTTCCGCCCTCGCCCCGTCGTCGGTGGCGCTGGCGCGCGAAATGGCCCGCGGCCTGTCGCTCGAAACCGGTCCGGTGCTGGAACTGGGCAGCGGCACCGGCAAGATCACCCGGGCGATCCTCGATGCCGGGGTGCCGCCGGAAAACCTGACGCTGTGCGAAATGCAGGACGCGTTCCGCGACCATCTGGCCGGGCATTTCCCCGGCCTGCCGATGCTGCGCGACGCGACCAATCTGGCGGAACTGCCGGCCGGGCAGTTCGGCGCGGTGGTCAGCGGGTTGCCGCTGCTGTCCATGCCGCTTGCGATTCAGGCGAAAATCGTCAGCGGGGCGTTCCGGGCCTTGCGCGAGGACGGGGTGTATATCCAGTTCACCTATGGGCTGAAACCCTCGATCCACGCGGCGGTCGTGGCGGAGATGGGCCTGCTCTGGAGCAAATCCGGCCGGATCTGGCCGAATCTGCCGCCGGCCACGGTCTATCGCTACCGCCGGACCTAAAGCAGTTCAGGCAAAAGCGGGAACCGGTTTTTCCGCCAGAAATGCGTAAATTCAATAAGTCAGATCGGTTCAGGTGATTCTGTCATCGCCTGAGCCGATCTAGCGTCGCCGCACGATTGGTATCGACGACATCCGCTCGGGGTAACCGGTCGGCGGATGCGGCGGATGGCCATCGTTTTGCCGCCAGAAATCCTTGCCGCCGCGCCGCAGCCACAGCGGCAAGGTGAACAGGAATCCGATTATGAACCCGCCCGCATGCGCCCAATAGGCAACGCCTCCGGCGGTGAGATCGGCCGTTACGCCGTTGAATATCTGGAAGGCGAACCAAAGGCCAAGCACGGTCCACGCCGGCAAGGCAAAACGGCGGATGATGACGAACAGGATCAGGATAACGTCCACGCGTGCCTTGGGATAGAGCAGGAGATAACCGCCCATAACCCCTGCGATCGCCCCTGATGCGCCAACGGTCGGCGTTATCGAGGTCGGATCAGACAGCACATGCGCATAATCCGCAGCGGCACCACTGGCCAGATAGAAGACAAGAAAACCGACGTGACCAAAGGCGTCTTCCATGTTGTCGCCGAATATCCACAGAAACAACATGTTGCCGACCAGATGCATCCAGCCACCATGCAAGAACATGCTGGTCAGGATGGTGTGATAGTTCTGCCCGGTCGAAACTTCGGCGGGGATCGTCGCCCATTCATTGAAAAATGCGGCCAGCCGGAATTCGTCCGCCGACAACATTGGATAATAGGCGAGGAAGATGATCACGTTCGCGGCCAACAGCGCGTAGGTCACATAAGGCGTGTGCAGCGAGGGGTTGTGGTCGCGGATCGGGAACATGCTGAAATCACTTTGGTACAGAGAGTGACGGCGCGGACCGTATTAGGCCCGCGCCGCCGGTGCTGTCTAGGCAGCAGTCGTCTCGCCGACGGCTGCTTCAGCGGCCTTGATCGCGGCCGCGCGCTTGGCGATGGCGTCACCAATCGGCGGGCCCTGGAAGCGTTTGCTTTCAAACGCGAACCAGATGACGATGGAGACGAGCACAAAGCCGACCGTAATTGGCAGAGCCAAGGCATTCGGCGGCTGAATGCCGATAAAGAACAGCAGGGCCATTGCCAAAATCGCCAAAACGGCAATCAGTCTGAACAAGCCAGTCCCCAAGTTCCATGGTCCCATGGTCTGCCATTTAGGCCCACCAATCGCCACGATTCCAAGGGCGATTGGCACGGTGAATGACAAGAAAAGAAATATCACCGTGCAGGATACCACGATCGAATAGGCCGGGGTGCCTGCAATAGTGATTGCCGACGTGAACCATACGAACAGAATGGCCAGGATTGAAGCCGCCCAGACCGAAGCAACGGGAACGCGGTATGTCGGGCTGACCTTTGCCAATATGGCTGAAGCTCCGGGAATACCGCCGTCGCGCGAGAAGGCGAACAGCATCCGTGACGCGGAAGTCACCGTTGCCAAGCCACAAAGCCATTGCGAGACGAAGATTGCGACGAAAAGAAGAAGCTTCACAGTCGGGTTTACCTGCGCTTCCATACCCCAGAAAAATACGTTCCAGCCTTGTTTTGCTGCATCATCCATGTTCGGGATCATCAGAACGAATGCGCAGAGAAAAAGCCAGCCAAACAGGCCGGACCACACCACGGACGCAACCATACCCGCAGGTACCGAATGGGCAGCCTTGGTGGTTTCTTCTGAAGTATGGGCCGAAGCATCGTAGCCGGTAATCGTGTAGACCGGCAATAAAAGCCCAAGAAGGAATGCCATTCCACCTGACACGGCGATTGGCCAAACCGAACTTGCGCCTTCGGAGCCAGCATAATTCGAGAAAGTCCATAAGCGCGAAAATTCGTAGCTGTCGGCTGCAATGAGGCAGACGAGTGTCAGCGCAATGGCAGTCGCAAATATCAGGTAGCCGGAAAAGTCCGTGAGCTTGGCAGTCAGGCCGATGCCCATGTGGTTGACGGCGGCTTGCAGTCCGGTAATTCCCGCAACAAAGATAACGCGCGTTGCCAGCGTGTCTTCCATGCCGAATGTGGCACCAAAAGCGCCGTAAAAGAAGTAGAACGTGCCGACATTGATCGCGCCTAGTACCGTCACCAGTCCCAGTAGATTCAGCCATGCAGAAAGCCAGCCGGTAAAGCGGTTACCGAGAATGGAACCCCAATGGTACAAGCCGCCTGCCGTGGGGTAAGCGGATGAAATTTGCGCAAGTGCAAGTGCGAATATGCCCGAAACTATAACGCCGGCCGGCCAGCCGATACCGATTGCTGCGCCACCGGCTCCGGCTGTTGCCTGCCCGAGCGAATTAATGCCGCCGGACAGGATGCAGATGATCGAGAACGAAATCGCAAAGTTGGAAAATTTGCTCATCCGTCGTTCAAGTTCCTGGGCGTAGCCCATGCCGTGGAGAACCTTGAGGTCCTCTTTCTTATCGGAATCGGAATAACCCGACCCTGGATTGTTTGCCATGATTGTCCCTGTTCGTTGACGCCGATCACCTTATTTAGTCGGCTGTGCGCATAGTCTGCACCGGATTTTGATTTCTGGCAACAATTTTGGCAAATAGCCTTCACGGCAGGCATTGCATCAAACGCTGGAAAATTTGGTGCCCGCTGCCGGGATCGAACCGGCACGACCTTTTCGGGTCGAGGGATTTTAAGTCCCTTGTGTCTACCTGTTTCACCAAGCGGGCGCTGGGGCGGAACTTAATGGCGTGCGGCGGATTGTAAAGACGATCAGGGACGAATGAGCGCGGGAAAACCGGGATACCATTCGGAGTGGTCGCCGTTTTGGTTGGTCAGGCCGGATTTGGTCAGCAAGCCCTTGGGTGGCACATAGCTGTATATCCGCCGGTGCGGCACCTCGTGCCAGCCGAGGTTGAACGCCGCCAGTCTCGGGAAGAAACACATGTCAGAATACGGCAAATGGTCGTGAATCCACCAAGCCAGCCTGCGCCAGTCAAGGCCGGGATCGCAGCGGTCGATGAACCAGGGGATGACGATGGTGGCCATGGCGCCCATGTAACCGTT